>JAFNAH010000426.1 GCA_017860075.1 Acidobacteriota bacterium
GTCGTACTTGCCGCGACTGTGCCGTGTGTAGAGCTCCCAGCCCAGGATGACAAAGAGCAGATAGAAAGACGTGTAGCCGATCTGGAGCAATTCCGTCAGGGCCGGAGTTGCCAGGTGCGCCAGCCATCCTGTCGGGTCTCTCCCGAAAAGGATCCGATCGATCGCAACCAGGAGTCGGTCGTAGTCTTTGCCTCCGCGAATCGGTCCGACCAGGTAATACAGTTCCTTGTAGTAGAGGATGATCACCGGTACGACGTACCAGTCGTGAGCAATGCGAATAACCCGCGATCCGGTCGCGGCCTCGGCGTAGGCCAACGCCCAGATCGCGGCGAGAACCAGGCAGTTCAGGATGCTCAGCACCAGCCAGCCGGGAATGCGAACGGCGAAGAACACGCTCAGCAGGGTCAGGATTCCTCCGAAGCAGATGATGACCACGTCCGCGGCATGGAGTAGATGGAGGTGTCGTTGGACCTGCATGGTCGCCTCGGCGGCCGAATGTTCTGTCGCCAGGAGATTCCCCGATGGGATGGTATGTTACCGACCGTTTGGGATTCAAGCGGCACCGGCGGTTGACATGCGGGTCAACGCTTATTAGGCTGCATCGGTTCAGTCGTCGACGCGGTCACAATCAAGGGAGGGCTCGATCGAATGAAGACGATGGTGGCAGTGTTCTGGTCGTTTTTTCTTATCCAGGGCTCGGTGCCGGTTCAGGCGGCGCAGGATGTGCTGACTCCCCATCAGGTGGCTCGTATTCGCACCGTTGGAGAAGCGGTCATTGCCCCTGACGGAGGGCTGATCGCATATACCGTGAGCGTTCCGAGGGCGCCGCTGGTCGACGAGGACGGCCCGTCCTGGGCTGAGTTGCATGTCGCGTCGCCCGATGGCACGTCTCGCCCTTTTGTCACGGGCAAGGTCAATGTCGGCCGCGTGGCATGGACTCCCGATGGCAAGGCCATTTCTTTTCTTGCCCGGCGCGGGGCTGATCGCACCACGTCGCTTTACCTCCTTCCGGTTGACGGGGGCGAAGCGCGCAGGATCCTTCAGCACGACACCGACATTTCCGGGTATGCCTGGAGCCCGGACGGCAGACAGGTTGCTTTTCTGGCCGCCGAACCTGCACCGGAGGCACGCCTCAAGCTCAGAGAGAAGGGATTCAACCAGGAAATCTACGAGGAGGATGTGCCGTTTGTCCGGGTCTGGATCGCGAACACCGACGGGGCGACGACGAAGACACGAAAGCTCCAGATCGAGGGATCCGCATCGGAGTTGAGATGGGCCCCCGAAGGCAGCCGTATCGCGGTCGCCGTCGCTCCCACACCCCTTGTGGACGACAGTTACATGCAGCGCCGGGTCCGCATCGTGGATACAGAGGCGGGCGTCGTGCTGGCAAGGGTAGCCAATACGGGCAAGCTCGGTACGGTGGTCTGGAGTCCGGACGGGAAGAACCTTGCACTGATCTCAGCGGCTGACATTAACGATCCTTCCGCGGGCCGCCTCATGGTGGTGCCCGCCACGGGAGGCGCGCCACGCGACCTGCTGCCCGGGTGCAAGTGCGACGTCACTGATCTGGCCTGGCAGAACGCCGACACAATAGTCTACGTGCGCCAGGCGGGT
Source organism: Acidobacteriota bacterium (assembly GCA_017860075.1). Lineage (GTDB taxonomy): Bacteria > Acidobacteriota > UBA6911 > UBA6911 > UBA6911 > JACADW01. The sequence continues at coordinate 1,615 of JAFNAH010000426.1, forward strand.
GTCGGGACCAGCCTGGAAACGATCCAGCGCGACGGCTTTTCACCGAAGACGATCCTGGCAAGCGGACCGGAGATCTATACCGGCCTGTCGATTTCGCGCTCAGACCGCGCGCTTGCCCTGGTTGCGCATGCGCCGACGCATCCTGCAGAGCTATATCGCATGAACCAGGGGGACACCACGCCCCGGCCCATGACGAACTCCAATCCCTGGCTCTCGGAGGTTCACCTGGGACGCCAGGAGGCGCTTACATACAGGGCACGTGACGGCGTCGAACTTGAAGGGATCCTCATTCATCCGACAGATGAACAGGCGGGACAACGCTACCCGCTGATCCTGGCGGTTCACGGGGGGCCGGAATCCCACTACGCGAACGGATGGTTGACGGACTATTCTTCGCCCGGGCAGATGGCTGCAGGGCGCGGCTTCGCCGTCTTCTATCCCAACTATCGCGGCAGCACCGGCCGGGGTGTCAACTTTTCGAGACTGAGCCGTGGGGACCCGGCGGGAAAAGAGTTTGACGATCTGGTAGACGGTGTGGATCACCTTGTCAATGCAGGGCTGGTCGACAGAACGAAAGTGGGCATCACGGGCGGGTCGTACGGAGGGTATGCCTCGGCCTGGGGTGCGACGTACTATTCCGATCGTTTTGCGGCCAGTGTGATGTTCGTAGGCATTAGCGACGAGATATCCAAACAGGGTTCAACGGACATTCCCTGGGAAATGTACTATGTACATCTCGGCTACTGGCCCTGGGATCGAATGTGGATGAAAACGCTCGAGCGCAGCCCGATCTACTATGCAGGCCAATCGCATACCCCGACGCTGATACTCGGCGGGACCGACGATCGGCGTGTGCCGCCGGGCCAGTCGCTCGAGATGTATCGCCACCTGAAGCTGCGGGGAAAAGCACCGGTGAGGCTCGTGCGTTATCCCGGGGAACAGCACGGGAATCGCCGGGCAGCGTCGCGTCTCGACTACTGCCTGCGCATGATGCAGTGGATGGAGCATTACCTGACAGGGCCAGGGGGCGCGCCCCCGGCGTTTGAACTCTCCTACGAGGAATCCGGGAATTGATGACAGCCCGGGAGCCTCAGCGTTTCCGCTGCTGCGGGGAGAGTCGGCTCAGCGCGCTTTCAGCTCCACGATAAGGCGGGAGCCCGGTTCGGGGGCAACCTTGTATGAGAAGTCGCACGGGCGCCGCAGGTCAAACACGACCCGGATGTCTCCGGATTTCCAGTGCGCCACGCGGATCCCTGCGAGCAGGGCGTCATCGCTGATGCCCACGGCATTTTGTGCGTCCAACCGCCCGCGCGCGCCCGCGGTCCGCCCGCCAGGCTGGAAGTCGAAATAGACACGCTCCGGGTTTGACAGGCCTGCTGCCTTGACCAGTGCGACGGCTCCCAG
>JAFNAH010000427.1 GCA_017860075.1 Acidobacteriota bacterium
CAATGCCGCAGACGTCCAAGGTTCCGTTGCCGCGATGACAGGCAAGACAGTGTTCTCCGTATACAACACCCCCGTAGCGGTCGGCACGGAGGCAATCCGATCACTATTCCAAGGCATCTTCAGTTACAGTGCTTTGGAACTTAACATGCCTGTCGAAGATGTCCGCGTGGTAGGGGATCTTGCCGTTGCACGAATAGACTGGGCCGCGAAGTTCACGCCAAAATCGCAAGGCGTAGCGCCCTTTAGCGACAGTGGAAGTCAGATTGTGGTCCTCACTCGCCAGAATGACGGCTCATGGAAATGGGAGTGGACCATCGTTAACAGCAATCAGCCTCTTCCAGGAAGCACCGCCAGCGGCGAGGATGAGCAGGCCCTCTACCAGATCGAACGGGATTGGATAAACGCGATGGTGAAATCGGACGCGGCTGCCGTGGAACCTTTCATAGCCAAGGAATGGACCTACAACGCAGATGGTCAGGTGATGGGCAAAGCGCAGATGATTGCCGAGATCAAGTCCGGAGCGTACAAGCTCACGTCGATGGAATTGAGCGAGCTGAGTCCGCATGTGTTCGGTGATGTCGCTCTGGTAACAGGCACCATGACCATGAAGGGTAAGTACAAAGGGAGCGATATCCCTGGACCGATCCGAGGTACGGACTTTTTCGTCAAGCGCGACGGGCGGTGGCAGGTAGTCAGCACCCAGAACATCACCATCAAGTAGCACAAGGAGATAGGCCTGAGGATCAGCTTAAGGGGGCAGTGTCCTTAGCTGTTGCTGTGGGTGCGACTGAGGTCCGATGCCCGCAGCGGTGCAGGGGTGTCGCGGCCTCTCTCGCCGCACAGACTCTCTGTCGTGGAAGAGGCAGACAAACATAGGGGACTAGCCCATGTTTGCGGGTTTGGCCCGTAAGCTGTTGAAAATAAAAGACCGGGGTTTGAGATGTGTCACTATGCCGCCCTTTCCCCGGTTTTTCGGGTGTTCGGATCGAGATTCTTCAGGCCCAGGATTCTCAGGATCTTCGCGGCGCGCCCGCTTCCCTGCGTGATGGAACGAGTGGTCTTTTCTGCCCCGACGCCGATCTCGACCACCCGGATCGTCCTCAGCAACTGCCAGGCTTCTCGCGATGAGATGTCCAAGCCGGCCGACTTGAGTTTCTTCTCCAGCGCCCGATCGAGCAGAAACGCCAGCGACGCCACGAACACGTGCGCTTGCACGCGCGCTGCCTTTTGATGAAAGATCGGCCGCATCTCGATGACGTCCTTCAGTCGCGCAAATGCCCGCTCCACTTCGCTCAGTTCCTTATAGACGGCGACGGCCTCGAGCGCCGACAGATTCTGCTCCTCGGTCTGGATCAGATATTTGCCCTCCAGGGACTTCTCGTTCTTCAGATTGATCGGGTGTTCGAAGTAGCGGAACCGTCCCTTCTCCAGCTTCCAGTCGTAGTAGCGATACCCGTGATTGCCTGCAAGTGTCCGGGCGGCCGCAGCTCCGATCTTCTCGGGGACCTTCAGCTTGCCTGTGTTCACTCTGTTGGCCAGCGATTCCAATGCTGCCTTCACGCGCTCCATCGCCTTCTCCCGTTCGGCGCGTTCGTAGGCCAGTCTCTCGTCGCTGTGCACGACAAACACTCTCACGCCGGGTTTGTCTGACTTCACCTCCTGCACCTGGGTCTTCGGCACGACCGCTCTCTCGCTCGCCGCGATCCCCGCCGGACATTCCCACCACGGCCCGGTCGCCCGCTTGATGTAGCGCAGCACCTCGGGCCGTCGACGCCGATTCAGTCCCACGACGTATCCCTGCTCCCGGGATCGCAGCAGGTCGATGTTGTCCGACGTGACCATACCCCGGTCTCCAACGAACACCACCCGTCTCAGCCCGAACCGCTTCTGGATGTCGTCGAGCACCTGAACTACAGTCACCGAGTCCCGCTTGTTCCCCTCGAAGACGTGATGCGCGATGGGCCAGCCGTCGATCATCACCTGGCCCACCAGAATCTGCCGGTTGCGCGGCTTGCCGTCCCGGCTGTGCCCGTGCAGCGCCAAACCGGCCGGCCCGTTCCCCTCGAAGTACGTCGAGGTCAGGTCGTAGAAGACCAGGTCCACGTTCAGCGCAAACAGACTGCGCAGCCGCAGGAACAACTCCTTCTCGATCGATTTCTTCTGTGCGACTAGTCGGTCCAGCGTCCCGTACCAGTGCCGCAGCTGCCGGTCCTTCACCCGCACACGCGGCCGCCGGCTTGCCAGTCGCTCCGAGTCATCGCGCCACTCCGGCAACCACCGTCTGCCTGACCGGTCGCAGACATAATCGGTCTCCAGCCATCGGGCGATCCCGTGTTCGCTCGTCGGTTCGCACAATCGGTTGGCAACCAACGCCAGGGTCCGGTCCGACAGCTCCCCGTTCCCTCCACCATTTTGCGCCGAGTCGAGAATCGCCTGCAGGCCGAGTTGCTCCCAGAAATGGCGCGCCACGAGCAGTACGCCCCAGTCCCAGGCTCCGACGGCGGACAGATCGAGCGATTCCCCGTGCGGATTCGTCTCTCCTTTGATCAGATGTGAGAGGGCATCAATGTGCGGCGCGAGCAGATCTTTGCGGCCGAGGTTGCAGACCACGCGATGGCGAGGGCTGCCGTTGTTCCAGTAGGATTCGACCAGGCGGATGTACTCGTCGATGTGGCCGTCGGGGCGTTTGACCTTGGTTGTGCGGAGGTACATGGCGTGCACCTATATGAGATAGGCATATTACGCCATACAAACCAGAAATAATCAAGGGAAATCTCGATGATAATACCCAATGTGTGCCCCTATGTTTTGGGCCTGTTGAACAGTCAGATTCAATGTTTATGCGGGTTTTTGCGGTTTTTCGCGCGTTTTTGGCGCGAAAAACCGCAAACATGGGCTAGTCAAAGTCCACGTCTATGCCTAGCCTCGATTTCCACGGTACTGGAAAGGGCTAACCATCGCCATATGGTTTCGTTGATCCCACACTTCGGGTGGCTCCAGGCTATCGAATGTGTTAGCTGACAGCGAATGCTGGAAGGTAGCATTATGAATGCATGACTACCAATCATCGCAATCGGATAACGACCTCCGCGGAGGTCCGGTTCTTTCTGCGCCCCGAAAAGCCCCTGCACCGACAGTATGAAGCCCTTCGAGCCTTTTTCGTCGAAGGGCGTCAATCCCATGAGGTGGCCCGCAGGTTCAGCTACTCCCCGGGTGCCTTCCGCGTCTTGTGCCACGAGTTCCGACACGATCGCGAAAAGCGGAACTCGTTTTTCCAGAACGTTCGGCACGGGCCGCAATCCGCCCCGGCGCGTGACAGGGTTCGGACCCTGGCCGTCGCCATGCGCAAGAAGAACCTCTCGGTCTACGACATTCAGCGCGAGCTGGCTGCCGCCGGTCATAAGATCAGCATCAATGCCTTGTCGGTCCTAATGAGGGAAGAGGGTTTCGCGCGGCTGCCGAGACGTCGGGACGACGAGCGGCCGGCCACGGTCAAAGCGGAGGCGGCCGCGGTCGCAAACATCGACGCGGTGGACCTGTCGCCTCGCTCCTTCCGGACACGGGTCGGGGGCTTGTTCCTGTTTGTTCCGCTGATGCGGGAGATCGATCTGGCCGGCGTCCTGGGCAGGGTCGATCTTCCGGGGTCGGGTATGATCCCGGCCGAACAGGCCGTCCGCAGCCTTCTGGCGCTGAAGCTGATCGGCAAGGAACGCAAGAGTCACGTAATGGATCTGGTCTTTGACGAAGGGATTGCGTTGTTTGCCGGCCTGAACGTGGTGCCGAAGCGTTCGTATCTTGCGGCGTACAGCTCCCGTGTCGCCCATCGGACCAACCTCGAACTGATGGGCGCCTGGTTCGAAGAGGTCCAGAAAGCCGGCCTGAAACGGGGCTCTTCGATCGACCTCGACTTTCACACGGTTCCTGCCAACGCCGGAGAGGAACCGCTGGAGAAGCATTACGTTTCGAGCCGGAGCCGCAGCCAGAAAGGGATTCTTGTCTTCCTGGCGCGGGACGCGACGGAACGGGTTCTGTGCTATTCCAATGCCGGCATCACCAAGTCCGAACAGCCTGGGGAAATCCTGCGCTTCGTCGACTTCTGGAAGGAACATACCGGCAAGCTCCCACAGGAACTCGTATTCGACTCTCAGCTGACCACCTACAGGCACCTCGACGAGCTGAACCGCCGGGGAATCCTATTCATGACTCTCCGGCGTCGATCGCGCAAAATGCTCGGCGAGATCTGGAGCCACCCGGCATCTGCCTGGCGTCGGATCACGCTCCAGTCGTTGACGCGGACTTTCCGCACACCCAGGGTGTTGGACGAGCAGATCCGAATCAAAGGATACGAGGGGGATCTCCGCCAGGTGACGGTTACCGACCTCGGGCACGAGGACCCCACGATCCTGCTGACGAACAACCTCGGGATCAAGTGCACCTCCCTGGTCACCAGGTACGCGCAGAGGATGCTGATCGAGAACGGTATCTCCGATGCCATCCAGTTCTTTCACCTCGACGCGCTCTCTTCAATGGTTGGTATGAAAGTCGATTTCGACCTGCAGATCACGCTGATGGCCGCTTCGCTCTATCGCCTCATGGCGGGCAAGATCGGGCGGGAGTACGAGAGGGCCCAGGCGAAGAAGATCTTCCGAAACCTATTGGACGTCACGGCGACAGTAGAAATCACGGACAATCAAGTCATCGCGACGCTCGACAAGCGCGCTCATAATCCGTACCTGGTCGCTTCAGGGCTGGCCGCAACGCCCACGCCGATGCCATGGTTTGGCGACAAGAAACTCATCGTCCGGTTTGCCTGACACCCCGTTTTCAGCCTGGCGTTAGCCCTTTCCAGTACCGTGGAAATCGAGGCTAGCCTTCGCACTTTTCGCCGCCGCTGTTCTGCACTGACGCCAACCGTGTCCGCAATAGATGCACCGGCACCCGCGTTGCCGCCGCCAGCTTGCGCCA
>JAFNAH010000428.1 GCA_017860075.1 Acidobacteriota bacterium
GTCGCGGGCAAAACCATCGGGTATCGTGAAATCACATCGGTATGCTGCGGTTCCCGAGAAACCCTCCAATTCCGGGAACTCGGTCCAGGTCGTAAGGGCCTGCAGCCGTCTGTCGACTCCGTCCGCCGTTCGCAACTGCCAGGGTCCGTTCAGAGTCAACGGCGCCGGAAGGTCAACCATCGAAGCGCGGAAGAAACCATGGGCGGTCCTGACCTCGTGATCTCCGTTGCGTGCGGCCGTACCCACGACCTCGCCATTTTGCGCGTCCAGTTCCAGGATGCTATCGAGATCCGTGAATTCGACCGGCTGTACCGGATCGGGGGCGAACACAACAAAGGCGGATCCGCGCGGTTCCAGCCTCAGGTCGGCTTCAATGAAACCGTCCCCGGCCCTGTAGAGGTGCAGGGGTGTTACGCGGCCTGATTCCGCATCGAAGAGCCATGGGTAGAGACCTGAGACACGGAAACGGCCGCGAATGTGCTTCTCCCGTGCGCCGATGTTGGCAATGAAATAGATCTGCCGCTTATCGTCAGTTCGGTGCACAAAACCCATCTCAGCGTCCCCCGGATCCATGACCAGGTCCGGTTTGATCCATTGAGCCAGCAGGCGTGAGACCGGGTGAGTGCCGGGGGCGAGCTGTTGATAGGGATCAGACGGAACAAAGAAGCCGTGGCCTTGTCCCGACGGATTTTCTCCCGCCGCGGGCGCCCTCGATACGAACGGGTCGCGGGGATTCTGTCCGTCGCCGAAAATCTCCCGTACGAGCCGCCGTACCAGGTCACGTCCCTGATCAGCGCGAAGCACGCCAGGAGATGTCTCGGGCAATCGATCGACCGCGATCACCAGTCCGCCGGACATCGAGAAGTCGCGCATTCGCCGCAATGCGTCAGGATCGATGGCAGACACCGCAGGCAGGATTACGGCGCGGTATCTCATGGGGCCGATACGAAGCACTGCCCCATCGATCGCAGATTCCACCAGCCTGCGTGCATTAATGAAGTCGAAACTGTAGCCTTTCGCCTGGAGAGTCTCGAGCGTCGCCCTGATACTATTGGCTCCACCCCGCTCGAAATGTGACTCAAGCGCCCCTGCCAGGTCGAACCAATCTCCGTAGGCTTCGGACCACACGTCTTCGTAGGGCAGGTACACGGCCACGTCAACGACAGGGGTTCCTTGCTGCAGGAGGAAATTCGCGCGACGCAGATAGTCCGAGAGATGTCTCAGGTAGGGCCACCAAGTATTGCCTGCCGTGACATTAGTCTCCGCATAGTAATACCACCCGGGCGACCCGGCCCACGCAGGCGAGAAAGGAAGCCCGTGGTAGTTGATCTGGTTGATCCCGTCCAGGTAGATGGCGTCGGCCGCGGACTTCATGTTCTCGAGGGTGGGCATGAACGAGGGGAAACGCAGCCAGGTGAAGCTCTCGCAGGATATCTGATTGCGCCCGAAGAGGTGCCCGGCAGAGCTGGCCAGTTTGCGGTCGCGTATATTCAGCCTGCGGCGATCTTCAGGCCCGTAGCTCTCCGCCTCGGGGAAATCATTGACGCCGTAGGCCTCGAGAATATCAGCCGGTGTACCGTGTGCCTCCACACGTGTATGGAATCCCCGGTCATGCGCCCAGTCCCTCAAAGCGGCAAAGCAGTTCTCCAGTGCCAACTCAGACAAAGTCAGCCGGAAATCGTAACGCACCCTCTTGCCCGTCTCTCCCGTGGGAAGAAAGATCGCGGGCAAACAAGTCAGCAGGGAGTAGCCGCGCCGCTTTTCAAACTCGAGCGGAAGTGCCGGAGTCCAGTTCGATCCGAAGACCTCCCAACTATCCATCGCAACAGCATGCGCACCCCGGAGTGCCGGGGCCTGGACGGCGCCGTTGCGGTCGAGATGCAGATCGAATGCGTCGCGGCTGAAATGGTCAACAACGAGCCCTTCTCCGCCGGGGGCGGCGCGCTTGACTCTCATCCCTGTGTAGCCGCCGACAAATGTCATCAGCTTCCAGCGGCCGGGGGGCACCTGCCACTTCTCCAACTTCCAGCCGCGAACACGGTCGGTCAGATCCAATGATGATTCCAGGTCTACCCCTCCATCAGGGCCGACCTCAGCCGCCTGCACTGCCAGCAGCCTTCCGGGAGGTTCGATATTGCCGGGAATCGGACCCGAGAAAGCTGACGGGCCGGTCACGTCCGCAGAAAAGAACTTCAACTGCCCGGCCCCCATCTCCGGCGGAACGTAGGGCCCTCCGAAGGGCCAGCCGGTACCGAGGAAAGATTCAGGCTGCAATCCCGTCTCGAGCCCGTACCGAACCGCCTCCCGGACCAGGTCCAGGTAGCGCGGCGAGAGGTAAGGGGCATTCTCAACGCCCGATGAAAGCTGCGCTTGAGGGAACGCATATATGGGACAGATTCGGAAGCCGCCCAGGCCCGCCGCCCTGATTGCGTCCAGGCTGTCGTGTACGTCTTCCGCTGAGTATGGACAGCCAAACCACCACCAGAAGCAGGAAGGGCCATACCTGGATGGGGGAGATTCAAACTGCCGGGCGAGATCAGCGGATTGCGCCGCACCATTCGCGCTGTGCGCTGCCGGCAGGAACAGCAGGAATAGCACGAAGCGCCGCGCGATCTTAAGGCACATCATGAATACCTTCTCTTGCGCCAGGGAAAGGCCGGGAACACGGGACTGGCTCCTCGCGCCGGGCTGCGATGTCCGTTCCTCAGACCGACCCTCTCATTCGCGCAATCGCCCCCAGGCAGGGTTGCGAATAAGCCAGATTGCTCGCAGGCACGAGAGGACGCGTCTGGCCCAAAAACTGGCTCGGGCGGTTCGATCCCCGGGCTCCCTCCGGATTGTTCACTCCCCACTGTGCAAAGGAATCGACGCGGGTGCAAGGATCACCGTCGTGACTAAGGTGCCTGCCCATCTTCTCCAGGATATTGGCCGCCAGGTCCGCGTACTTGCGCTGTCCCGTGACTGTGGCCAGCACACCCAGGCAATAGGCTGCCAGGGGGGATTCACCCGGGTCTGC
>JAFNAH010000429.1 GCA_017860075.1 Acidobacteriota bacterium
AAGTTCCCCTTGTCTGTTCCCTGAGCCGAATGGCTTCGGACAGCAGCTGAATCGCGCTCGGCGAGCCCAACCTGAGTCACGTCCGTGCAGGGACCTTCCCGCGGGCTGCTTGAACCTGCAGAAACCAGCGGAAGCCCTCGCCGTGAGATTCTGACCGGCAGGACAAACCCTCACCGGCGAAAGACCCGCTACCCTTATAAGCACAAACGGGATCAGGTACAAGCAGAAAGTGCAGATAAAACGATCCCGGGCGGGTCCGCCCCGCCGGCGCGGACCCTACACTCTTCGGCAAAACACGCCCGATCCTGACTGGAAAGTTACCCGGTAATGGCAGAGGGAACTCAGACCGGCGCCTGGCCCTTCCAGCGCGCCTCGTAGTCGTAAACGGCGTCCTTGATGGGAACGCCACGCAAGTCGATCCGGCTGAGATCGGCAGTGCCAAGTCCGGCCGCTTCGCCCATCAGGACCGTGTTGTCGGCATACTGGTGCGTTTCTTCCGGTGGAATGAGCTGCTCCGGAGGGTGAGTGTGGGAATCCTTGTAAACCCGGAAGGGAGGCTCACCCCGTCCGGCGCGCGGATTGTATCCCATGGTCGCCATGGCGACCGCATCAGTGCAAACGCAATTCAAACCGACAACCAGGAGTCTGGGCTTCCCCGGCTTGGAGCCCGGCGATCCGGAACCTTCGCCCCCGATAAGAGCTTCTATCCCATCAATCACAGCGAGATCAATGGGGCGCGCCCCGCAGATATCTGTGAGAAGCCTCGGCATCCGCCAGCCCTCATAGCGGTTTGACTTCGGGTCGATCTCCTGCGGCATGCCGGCTGGTGGCTGCACCTGGCCATAGTGAAAGACACGCTCCCTGAGCCACCTCGAAGCTCCCGGAGGCACAGGATCAAGCAGACCGTAGGCGAACTCGGGGGTGATCCCGAAGAGATTCTTCATGGATAGGGTGATCCCCAGCTCTTCGTGATTCTTCATCTTGGCGACGCTTACGAAGAAATCGCAGTCTTCGTAGGAATGATTGAAAGCGAACGCCGGGTAGATGTACGGCTGACTCTTGACCTTGAGCACCGAATACTGTTTGCCCTGGCCAAGGCCGTTTGTGTCTTCGAATTCCACCAGTGGGGCGGCGGTTCTGATCGCGTTGACGTCCCATCCATCCTCCAGCATCGCATCCTCGAGCAGGCTGCCTTGCTTCCTGCGATAAGTACTTTCAAGCAGCCGGACACGCTTCGCGCCCAACTTGCCTAAGACCGCGGTGAGCGCCCCGACCACGTTCGGATGCACCCAGGTGGTTTGACCGGCGCTGATGCCGACCCGGCGCCCCCTGCCGGATGAACCTGTCATATTGAGCTTCATCGCAACCGTTTTGCCTCGCACCCGGTTGCCGATGCCCCCAAGTTCATCGAACATGCGCTCGAACTGGGCGACGAGGTCCAAATCATAACTGGCGACCTTCGCAATGGAAACGGGGGCGGTCGGGGCCGCGGGGATGAGTGCCGAGGCCGGGGCACGGTTCACCGCCAGCGAACCCAGGGCAAGGCCGGACAGCCCCAACATGTCGCGCCTCGAGACAGCGCCATGGATCTTCTCCATCTGAACTCTCCTTGATGTGTGTTGCGTATATTCGATTTGCTTCGCTTACTCCAGAAGCACAGCGCCCCATAGCGCCAGCTTCGGTATGGTTATCTCCGTTCTGCCGTCCGATATCACCCGAACTGCCAGATCAGCCGGCATGGATTCCGGCGTGTACATTCGCGCAGCCTTGAACGTCCCGTTGAGGCGGAGCGTGATCCTGCTGTCGAACGGGGTTGTAGCATAGTTGAGCAACTGGATAAGAGCGTGCCTGCCGGAACCGTCAATGCTCACGTATGTGAGCACCGACGGAACATTGAACGCGGTGAGACCCATCATTTCCGGTTCCAACAGGTCCAGTAAATCCCTCGCGACCATTTCCGGGTCGGGTGGTTTCTCCTTGTAGACCACGACGCGGCCTTTGCCGGCCGGGATCTCGACATAGTCGTTGTTCTCGGGCGCGTCGCCCCAGGAGGGTCCGGCGACGACCAGCCCGCCACTTTCGGCGAAGTCGCTCAATATCTTCCGTTCCGCATCGCTCAAGACAGCAAGATCCACCGCCAGCGCTGCCTGGAACCCACCCAAAGACGTCGGGCTGAGCCGCGAACGCTCGATCAAACGGTAGGGCACCTGGCGTCGTGCCACGAGGTTGAGGTACTCGTTGGAATAGTCCGTATTCTCGCCCGCCGTATCCAGGATGAATGCTACGTTCCCATAGGGCTCCAGAGTTCGCCATTCCGCGTGATCCTCGGCGAACTTGAGGTAGACACCGACGTTTCGCCATGTGGCGAGCGCATCCGCGTCTTTCCGCAGCAGCCGCACGCGCAGGTCATCATCGAGGGCGACGAGCCAGCGGCCGCCCGCCACCGCTGCGTCTGCGACGCACCTGGCATAATCGCCCTGCGCACCTGAGTTTGGCCCCTGGTTGATCCAGATTGGCCGCCAACCCGGGTCCAGCCGGAATGACCGCACCAGCCAAATGTTCGAGTCAATCCAGGGCTGGGCGGATGGTCCCGCCCGAATGCCCATGTCCGCCAGATTCCGGGCGTCGGGCCTCACTCCCTCGACGGCCAGCAAAGGAGCTTTGGCTGTGCGCAGCGTTGCCGGATCCCGCGCGATGGGGATTACCACGGAGGCGCTGTTACGCGAGCGGAAGGCTGTCTCCAGTTGCCGGGCAAATCCTGCCCCATCCGGGGATCCGCTATCCAACACCAATCCGGCCAATTGGGCTTCATCGGATGCCGATGCCAGGGCTGCAGGATCGGTGCCGGAATGCACGATGCCAAGCAGTGCGATGCCCCTCTTGCGGGCGGCCAGTGCATATTCCTTTACGAGGAGACGCTGTTGCTTCTCGACTCCCGGCTCGGCTCCGGCGCTGAAGGTCACCAGGAGACAATTGATTGGCGTGCCATCGAGGAGGTCCAGTGTGGCGGGGTCAT
>JAFNAH010000430.1 GCA_017860075.1 Acidobacteriota bacterium
GCAAGTTCATTGCCGTCACCGTCCTGAACCTCGACGACCGGCGCGCGACGCCCGCCGAGCGGCTTGAAGACGGCAGGGACTTCGTTCTCACAAACAAATGGGTCGTGTTCGGGCACCACTTCGCCGCCATCGCCGGTCCCGGGCCGCTGGTCGGCCCGACACTCGCCGCCCAGTTGGGGTACCTTCCGGGCACGATCTGGATCGTCGTCGGTGCTGTTCTTGGCGGGTGTGTGCAGGATTTCGTGATTCTCGTCTCGTCGATCCGCCGGGACGGCAAGTCGCTTGGAGAGATCGCGAGGGAGGAGATAGGACCGGTGGCAGGCTTCACGGCTCTGTTTGCCGTTATTTCCATCCTGGTCATACTCCTTGCTGTCATCGCCCTCGTGGTGACCAACGCACTCAGAGACAGCCCCTGGGGGACCTTCACCCTCGCGATGACCATTCCCATCGCGATGCTCATGGGACTTTACCTGCGGTTCTGGCGTCCGGGCAAGGTCGGCGAGGTATCACTCTTCGGCTTCCTTCTTGTCGTGGCGGCGGTCGTCGGGGGCCAATACGTTGCTCAGAACCCAATCCTGGCGTCGTTCTTCACCTATGATGCCCGTGCGCTCGCCCTCATGATCATCGCCTACGGCTTCGCTGCCTCGGTGCTGCCCGTTTGGCTGCTGCTTGCTCCGAGGGACTACCTGAGCACCTTCGTCAAACTGGGTACGATCTTTGTGCTGGCGCTCGGCATTCTCGCGGTGAGGCCCACACTGGCGATGCCGGCACTTTCCCGATTCATCGACGGTACCGGGCCTGTGTTTGCAGGCAGCATCTTCCCTTTTGCCTTCATAACGGTTGCCTGCGGTGCGGTTTCAGGATTCCACTCGCTGATCTCTTCAGGGACGACACCCAAGCTCATCACAAGGGAGTCCCAGGCGCGCATGGTGGGCTACGGCTCCATGTTGCTCGAATCCTTCGTCGCGATCATGGCGATGATCGCCGCATGCGTCCTTCAGCCGGGCGTTTATTTCGCCATCAACAGTCCTCCCGCTATCGTCGGCAGCAACCCTGCGGACGCGACCGCGGTGATTTCCTCCTGGGGATATCCCGTGACGCCGGCAGAGATGAAGGATCTTGCCGATCTTGTCGGAGAAAAGTCGATGTATGCGCGTACCGGCGGTGCCCCTTCGCTCGCGGTGGGGATGGCGCATATCTTCTCGCGCACGCTCGGCGGCAAGCGCCTGATGGCTATCTGGTACCACTTCGCCATCATGTTTGAGGCTTTGTTCATCCTTACCCTGCTCGATGCCGGCAGCCGCGTTGGCAGGTTCATGCTCCAGGACCTCCTTGGCCACTTCTGGAAGCCGCTGGGGCGAACAAGTTGGTATCCCAGCATCCTGTTGACGGGTACGCTGATCGTAACCGCGTGGGGATACTTTTTCTACCAGGGTGTGATGGACCCCCTGGGCGGCATCAACAGCCTCTGGCCCCTCTTCGGCATCGCAAACCAGCTGCTGGCGGCCGTCGCACTGTGCGTAGCTACTTCGATCCTGATCAAGATGAACAAGGCCCGGTATGCGTGGATCACGCTCCTGCCGATGGTCTGGCTTGTCGTTGTTACTCAGACCGGGGCGTACCAGAAACTGTTTCACTCCAACCCGCGCATCGGTTTCCTGGCTGACGCGCGACGTCTGACGGAGATGGTAGATGCCGGCAAGGTGGACCCGGAGTCGCTCGCCTCCGTGGAACGTCTCATTTTCAACAACCGGCTCGATGCGGTCGTAACCGCATTTCTCGCGATTCTCGTGATTGTGATTCTGGCTGACTCCGCGCGGGAGTGGATCGGCATACTCCGGGGACGGAAGCAACCGGTGCTTCACGAAGCGGAATACGTCGTCTCGGCACTGCCGGCGGAATGAGAGGAAGCATGAAGATTGTTCTTTACTGCCTGAATATCTTGCGGCAGGTCCTCGGCGAAGGTGAGTACGAACGGTACTGCACTCACATGCGGAAGAAACACCCGGGAGTGGTGCCGGCCGATCCGCGTGAGTTCTACGCCACCCGTCTCGAGGAGAAATACTCTCGTCCGCAGCGATGCTGCTAGGGATCAGAACTCAGGATTCAGAGGTCCTGGGCGTGACTGCGCCGGCCCGCGAGATGCCTTTGACTCCTCTTCCCTCGTAGACGACGGTGAGGAAGTCGGTTTCCAGGCTCGACTCACCCTCGAGACGGAGCAATCTCCCGCCTGCCTCGCGCGCCCCCGGGAGGCTGCTCATGGGTTCGACGCCGAGGACGTAGGCTCTCCCGAACCAGGGATACTCCAGGGTGTATCCAAACTCATGCCATAGCCAGACGCAGTCGAAGACTGCAGGGTCAAAAACGAACCCTACACCGACCTGCATTTTGGGGTTCGTGACCGCCACCCACCCTTCATCGAGATCATGCAGATATTTCATGACCTCAGTGCTGGATGACTCGCGGACAAGCCGGCTGTGGTCCCTGCCGCTGCTGTCGACGGGCCATGGTTGGAGCGAATCACCGAGGCGAATCCTGCGCGCGGGCGCGTCCAGGACACATCCCTCGTCCAGGAAGGGCGGCCCCACCGCCGGATGATGGCCCCACATGAAATCCAGAGTCTTCTTTCCTTCGTTCGTGACCGTTTCGTGCATGCGCAGGACGGGCTCGCCGGAATGCAGAGACATCACTCTCTCGAGCAGAAAGGGCATCCGAAGCGTCCGGACCCAGAGCTTTGCCGACACCACGCCGGGCTCGTCGGCGAGTATCTTATATTCCCAGGGCAAGCCCCAGGTTTCTCCATGGAAGCCGAGTTCCGCCCCGATATATTGGCTGGCCGCACTTGCATGGGGGAACAGCTCCTGCCAACCTCCCTCGTAGTAGTCAAAAAACGGGCGGTTATTGAAGGAGGTTGGAATCCGCCGCGGGGAGCCGGGTAAGACTCCGGGCCTGTGCCAGAGAAAATCTACATCCCTGGGCTTGAACAACAGTTCCGTGATGTCTGCACCGAGG
>JAFNAH010000002.1 GCA_017860075.1 Acidobacteriota bacterium
GGAGGTGAAGCTGATCACGCCGATTGCGATGGAGAAGGGGTTGAGGTTTGCGATACGCGAGGGTGGCCGGACAGTGGGTGCGGGCGCCATCTCGGAGATTATCGAATAGGACAGGGACGCTATATGTTGAACGAGAAGATCCGAATCAGGCTGAAGGCTTACGACTATCGCGTTCTCGACCAGTCGACTTCCGAGATCGTGGAGATTGCCAAGAGGACCGGCTCGCGGGTCTCGGGTCCGATCCCGCTGCCCACGATCAAGAACAAGTTCTGCGTCCTGCGCTCGCCTCATGTGGACAAGAAGTCGCGCGAGCAGTTCGAGATTCGGACTCACAAGCGGCTGGTCGACATCCTGGAGCCGACTCCGCAGACAGTCGACGCGTTGATGAAACTGGATCTGCCGGCGGCCATCGACGTCGAAATCAAGGCGTTCGGGACTGACCACAAGTAGGGCACGGAGGATCGTGTCGGCCCTGGAGTAGATGGCTTTCCACGGAGCGGCGGCCCCGGCCTGAGCAATAGGGCAAACGCTCAGGGCACGACAGCGCGAGGGAAAGAGAAATGGTGGATGGACTGATAGGAATCAAGGTCGGGATGACCCAGGTCTTTGCCGAGGACGGAACCGTCGTCCCCGTCACCGTGATCAGGACGGGCCCGTGCGTGGTAGTTCAGAAGAAAGTCCGTGAGAAGGACGGCTACGACGCGGTGCAGCTGGGGCTGGTGGAGTTCGTGCGGCCGGGGCGGGTCGGGAAGCCGCGGACCGGCCATTTCAAGAAGGCCGGCGTGCCGCCATGCCGCGTCATGCGCGAGTTTGCCTGCGACGAAGCGGAAGACGCGCTGAAGGTTGGTGACCAGATCCTCGTCGGCCAGGTTTTTCAGGCAAAAGACAAGGTGGATGTCATCGGGACAAGCAAGGGCAAAGGGTTCGCAGGCATGGTCAAGCGCCATAACTTTGGCGGCGGGGGCGCCTCCCACGGATCCATGTTCCACCGCGCGCCGGGATCGATCGGCGCGTCGGCGTTTCCGAGTCGTGTCCTCCCGGGCATGCGCGCGGCGGGGCACATGGGAAGCGAGAGGGTTACGGCACAGAACCTTAGCGTCGTGCGTATCCAGGACCAGGAGAACCTTCTGCTCGTGAAGGGCGCGGTTCCGGGACGCAACGGCGGGTATGTGCTCGTGAAGAAGACTTGAGAAACGTAATGGGGGATTGCGAATCGCAGATGAAAGACAGTTGCCGGGCATTGCGCGACGTCGTCATCGGCCGTTCGTCATTCGGGACTGGTCATTGGTCTTTCAGCGGGGTCAGTAATGGCCGAGATTGATATCAGGAACCTCCAGAACGAGGTTGTCGGAAAACTGGAGTTGTCCGACGAGGTGTTCAAGGCGGAGTTGAACGAGCCCCTCATATGGGAGGCCGTCCGGCATTACGCCGACTCGCTTCGGGCAGGAACGGCCGCGACCAAGACGCGCGCCGAGGTCAGCGGAAGCGGGAAGAAACTGTGGCGACAGAAGGGCACGGGGCGAGCGCGCATCGGCAGCATCCGCAGCCCGCTGTGGCGTCACGGCGGGACCGTGCACGGCCCGCAGCCGAGGGACTACTCCTACCGGTTCCCGCGCAAGAAGCTGCGCGGGGCCATGCGCTCGGCGCTGTCCGCCAAGCTCGGCGAGAACCTCGTCACCGTCGTGGACTCCTTCAGCCTCGAGTCGCACAAGACCGCGGATTTCCGCAAGGTTCTCAAGGATCTCTGTGGTTCGGGCAAGGTGCTGATCGTGGAATCGGCCGCCAACCGGAATCTGGAGCTCTCTTCGCGCAACCTGCCGGATGTGAAGCTGGTTCCGGGCAACGCTGTGAACATCCGCGACGTCCTGAACTGCCGGATGCTTCTCTTTTCCAAGGATGCGATTCTCCAGGTGCAGGAGGTACTGAGCCGATGAGCCGCGCGCACGAGGTTTTGAGACTTCCCGTGATCACCGAGAAGAGTACGCACCTCAAAGAGAACCTGCGTACGATGACCTTCAAGGTAGCGCGGGACGCCAACAAGAGCGAGATAAAGGAAGCGGTAGAACGGATTTTCAAGGTCAAGGTGGAGAGCGTGCGCACGGCGTGTTTCCATGGGAAGACGCGCCGTCAGGGACGTTACTCCGGACGAAGGCCGGACTGGAAGAAGGCTTACGTCACACTCAGGGAAGGGGAGAAGATGGTCGAGTTCTCCGAGACCGTCTAGTCCAGAGCAGGAGCGTACAAGGCCATGGCGATCAAATCATACAGGCCCACCTCACCGGCGATCAGGTTCCGGACAACCCTGATCAACGATGACCTGTCGCGGGAGCGGCCCCTGAAGCGCCTGACCGAGCCGAGGCAGCGTATCTCGGGTCGGGACAACAAAGGCCACCTCCAGGTGCGGCATCGCGGGGGCGGGCACAAGAAGCTTTACCGGGTGATCGACTTCCGGAGGGACAAGCGCGACATACCGGCGAAGGTTGCTGCGCTTGAATACGACCCCAACCGATCGGCGCGCATCGCGCTATTGGCGTATGCGGATGGTGAGAAGCGATACATCCTGGCCCCGAACGGGCTCACCGTGGGAGCGACCGTGCTGGCCGGCGAGGGCGCGGACATCCTGGTCGGCAACGCTTTGCCCCTGAAGAACATCCCCCTGGGGACGATGGTGCACAACATCGAACTCAAGAAGGGCAAGGGCGGCCAGATGGCCCGGGCCGCCGGAGTCGCCGCCCAGCTGCTGGCGAAGGAAGCGGGCTATGCACAGCTGAAAATGCCCTCGGGGGAAACCAGGATGGTTCACCTCGACTGCTATGCGACCGTCGGCCAGGTGGGAAACCTGGATCACGAAAACATACATATCGGCAAGGCGGGGCGTACCCGCTGGCTGGGACGCAGGCCCACGGTGCGCGGCGTCGCGATGAATCCGATCGACCATCCGCACGGGGGCGGGGAAGGCAAGACCTCGGGAGGCCGCAACCCGGTCAGCCCGTGGGGGATCCCCACAAAAGGTTACAAGACGCGGAACAACAAGCGGACGCAGCGCTTCATCATGAAACGCCGCGACAGGAAGTAGGAGGTTGGCTGCATGACCAGATCGGTAAAGAAGGGCCCGTTCATCGACGGT
This sequence comes from Acidobacteriota bacterium, assembly GCA_017860075.1. Taxonomy (GTDB): domain Bacteria; phylum Acidobacteriota; class UBA6911; order UBA6911; family UBA6911; genus JACADW01. The sequence continues at coordinate 3,128 of JAFNAH010000002.1, forward strand.
CACCTGATGAAAAAGGTGCGCATGGCCAAGGCCTCGTCCAGCCGGGTCGTCATCAAGACCTGGTCCAGGCGATCAACGATCGTACCCGACATGGTCGGGCTGACGCTTGCAGTCCACAACGGGAAGAAATTCATCCCGATTTACATTTCCGAGAACATGGTCAGCCACAAGCTGGGAGAGTTCGCTCCTACCCGGATTTTCAAGGGTCACACGACCAAGGTTGCGGAAAAGACGACGCCGGTTAAGCCGCCTGCCTAGGGAGAATTCACGGCGGATGCCGATTGTCCGGCCCGATGACGGCCGCCGAGTTACGAGCGACGGAAGCAGACTATGGAAGCAATTGCAAAAGGCAAGTATCTGAAGGGAAGCCCGCAGAAGGCGCGCCTGGTCATTGACCTCATACGTGGGAAGAATGTCCAGGAGGCGCTGGCGATCCTCCGCTTCACCAAGAAGAGGGCTACGCGGGCTATCGAAAAGGTGCTGCTGTCAGCGGTAGCGAATGCCCGGGAAAAGAACGCCACGGCCGACGTGGACCGTTTCGTGGTCGATCGCGCCGTCGTGAACTCGGGGCCGACGAAGTGGCGCCGCCGCGTTCGCCCGGCGCCCATGGGCCGGGCCTACCGGGAGCAGCGCCGGTACAAGCACATTACCATCTCGATCAAGGGCAGCGACGTAGAGGAATAGGGGAGGTTGAGTCTTGGGTCAGAAAGTTCATCCGTACGGCTTCAGGCTTGGAATCAACCGGACGTGGCGCTCGCGCTGGTTCGCCCGGAAGGACTATGGAGCTCTCCTGCTGGAAGACCTGAATCTGAAGCTCATGCTTAAGAAGAAGTTCTTCCATGCCGGCATTTCCCACATCGAAATCGAGCGGGCGGCAAACAAGCTCACTATCATCATCTTCACGGCCCGCCCCGGGATCATCGTCGGCAAGAAGGGGAGCGAGATCGAGAAGTTGAAGAAGGATCTGCAGGCGCTGACCGGCAGGGATGTGAACCTCAAGATCCAGGAGGTCAACAAGCCGGAACTGGACTCCCAGCTCGTCTCCGAGGGGATCGCGCAGCAACTGGAGAAGCGGATCGCGTTCCGCCGTGCGATGCGCCGGGCTGTCGACAGCACCCTGCGCTTCGGCGCCAAGGGGATCAAGGTCCGGGTGTCCGGCCGCCTCAACGGTGCCGAAATCGCGCGCACGGAATGGTATCTGCACGGGCAGCTGCCGCTTCATACCCTGCGTGCCGACATCGATTACGGCTTCGCCCAGGCGTACACCACGTACGGCGTGATCGGGATCAAGGTCTGGATCTACAAGGGAGAAGTGTTCGACGTCCTGAAGCCGGAACGGGCGCGGTAGCCTGCTTCCAGGGAGTAGTTGCTCATGTTGATGCCGAAGAAAGTCAAGTATCGAAAACAGCAGAAGGGCAAGCGCCGCGGGAAGGCCTGGCGCGGCTCTGAAGTGACTTTCGGGGAGTACGGGTTGAAGGCGCTCGAAACCGGCTGGGTTACCGACCGCCAGATCGAGGCGGGACGCGTTGCGATCACACGCTTTGTCAAACGCGGCGGCAAGATCTGGATTCGGGTCTTCCCGGACAAACCGATCACCAAGAAACCCGCCGAGACCCGTATGGGCAAAGGGAAGGGCGCGCCGGAAGGATGGGTTGCAGTGGTACGACCGGGCAAGATCCTGTATGAGATGGAGGGGGTCACCGAGGAAGTGGCCCAGGAGGCCATGCGACTTGCGGCTCACAAGCTTTCCGTGAAATCCAGGTTCGTAAAGCGTTTTGGCAAGGGGGAGGCATGAAAGCTTCCAAGTTGAGGGACATGTCCAGGGAAGATCTCTTGCAGGAGGAGTCGGCCCTCCGGGAGCGGCTTTTCCGACTGAGATTCCAGGCGGCAACCGGCCAGCTGGAAAGCGCTTCGAAGGTGCACGGCGTCCGCAAGGATATCGCACGGATTCTCACCGTCCTGCACGAGAAGGAAGAGCCCAAGCAAGGAAAGAAGTAGCCGGAGAGGCACAAGGAAGATGACTACGCAGCCCAAGACAAGAGGATTGAGGAAGACCCGGGTGGGTGTCGTTACCAGCACTGCGATGAAGAAGACCGTGACCGTCGCAGTGGACAGGCTCGTCCAGCATCCGATGTACAAGAAGACGCTGCGCCGGACCAGCAAGCTCATGGCCCATGACGAGTCGGGCACATGCAAGGTAGGGGACCGGGTTCTGATAGTCGAAACACGTCCGCTGAGTGCTCGAAAGAGGTGGCGGGTAACGGAGATCCTGGTGAAAGCCAGCTGACTCGAATGGCGAGGCGCGAACCGCGGATGATGGCCCGGGAACGAGCGGCGTCGAAAGCTGGAAGGCGTTCATCCGTGCTTCGTCAATCCCGATAGGGGGCAGTCATGATTCAGATGAGGACAATCCTGGACGTTGCGGACAACTCGGGTGCCCGCAAGATCTCGTGCATCCACGCCAGGGGCAACCAGGTCGGGCGCGTTGCGACGCTGGGCGATATCATCACGGCCAACGTCAAGGAAGCGTCTCCCGACGGCAGCGTCAAGAAGGGAGACGTGGTCAGGGCGGTCATCGTGCGGACCCGGAAGGAGTATCGACGGAAGGATGGTACCTACATCCGGTTCGACGACAACGCGGCTGTGCTCATCAACGATCAGAAGGAACCGATTGGAACGCGCGTGTTCGGTCCGGTCAGCCGGGAATTGAGGGACAGGGAGTTTCTGAAAATTGTATCCCTGGCCCCCGAGGTGATTTAGCGGCGCGCTAACGAGGAAGAGAGTCCATGCCAAAGCTGCAGATCAAGAAGAACGACCAGGTTTTCGTGCTGACGGGCAAGGACCGCGGCAAGACCGGCAAGGTGCTCAAAGTGCTTCCGGATACCGCCCGTGCAATCGTGGAAGGCTTGAATTTCCAGCAGAAGCACACCCGACCCAACCCGCAGAAGAACATCAAGGGAGGAATTCTGCCGAAGGAAGCTTCGATCCACCTCTCCAACCTGATGGTGGTCTGCAAGCGCTGCAACAAGCGTGCCAGGGTGGGGATTTCGCGGGTGCAGGACGGACGCAAAGTCAGGGTTTGCAAGAACTGCAACGAGCTTCTGGATGAATAGGGATATGCGCCTCCTGTGAGGACTGAACATGAGTCGACTTAGAGAACTTTACAAGACGGAAGCGGTGCCCGCCCTGATGAAGCAGTTCGGGTACAAGAACATCATGGCCGTACCCAGGCTGGTGAAAATAAACGTCAACATGGGGCTTGGGGAAGCCATCGCCAATGCCAAGGTGCTCGACGTGGCTGCCGAAGAACTGGCGGCAATCACCGGGCAGCGCCCCGTGGTCACCAAGGCGAAGAAATCCATCGCCGCCTTCAAGCTGCGACAGGGGATGCCGATCGGGGTCACTGCGACACTGCGCGGATCCCGCATGTACGAGTTCCTGGATCGGCTGGTGAGCGTCGCGCTGCCGCGCGTGCGCGATTTCAGGGGCGTGTCGCCGAGGTCCTTTGACGGCCGCGGCAACTACACCCTGGGACTGAAGGATCAGTTGGTCTTTCCCGAGATAGATTTTGCCAAGGCGGACAAGGCACGCGGGATGAACGTGACCGTTGTGACGAGCGCCAGATCCGATGAAGAGGCGTACGAGCTGCTGCGGGTCCTGGGCATGCCTTTCGCCAAGAGGGAGCAACAATAGATTGGGGATCGGTCCGGGAGCGCACCCGCCGCTGTCCTGAAACAGGCGACAGACGAAGCGGGACGGGGCTTCCGGCCGTTTGAAACCTGAAGAGTGGAGTGATTGTGGCCAGAACGAGCTTGATCGCCAAAGCCCGAAGCAAACCCAAATTCAAGGCGCGCGCCTACCATCGTTGCCAGCGGTGCGGTCGCCCGCGCGGATACCTGCGGAAGTTTCAGCTCTGCCGGTTGTGTTTCAGGGAGCTGGCACTCGCGGGTGAAATCCCGGGAGTCACGAAATCGAGCTGGTAGGAAGACGAGTCCGGGCGTTTACATCCCGCGCGCGCAGGCATCGCGCGGAGACGGACATGCGCCCGGCTTTGGAGTCTTGAACATGACTATGACTGACCCTATTGCTGACTTGCTGACCCAAATTCGCAACGCTGTCGCCGCCAGACATGAGTCGGTGGACGTGCCGGCGTCGAAGATGAAGCTGGAGATCGTGCGGATTCTCAAGGAGGAAGGCTTCATCGAGAGCTATGCGCTCGCACGGGACAATCGCCAGGGGACCATACGGATCGTGCTCCGGTATACGTCCGGCAAACAGCCCGTAATCGGCACCCTGAACCGCGTGAGCCGGCCCGGGTGCCGTGTCTACGCCGACCGGACGGAGATCCCGTCCATCCTGGGCGGACTCGGTCTGTGCATCCTCTCCACCTCCAGGGGAATCCTCACGGGTGAGCAGGCCAGGCAGCAGGGGGTCGGCGGAGAGGTGCTTTGTTCGGTCAGCTGAGCGCTGCGTAAATCACAGAGCTAAGGTGGAACATGTCGCGAATCGGAAGAAAGACCATCAAGGTCCCGAGCGGGGTCAAGATCAAGATCGAAGAGGATAGGCTCGAGGTCGAAGGCAAGCTGGCCAGGCTGACCAGCCCGGTTCCCAAGGGCATCCGCTTCGAATTGAAGGGGGATGAGCTTACCGCTCACAGGGAATCGGACAACAGACCGCTGCCGGCCTACCATGGCCTTGCCCGTGCGCTGGCGGCGAACGCGATCCTGGGCGTGAGCCAGGGATTTTCGAAGGAACTGGATATCGTGGGAATCGGTTACAAGGTTGACGCCAAGCCCAAGGCCGTGACGTTCACCCTCGGCTACTCCCACCCCATCGAGTTCCCTCTGCCGCCCGGCATTACGGCCAGGGTGGAGAAGCAGGCCAGGACCATCCAGAACTACGTGGCTACCCTGACTATCTCCGGGGCCGACAGGCAACTGGTCGGGCAGGTGGCAGCCGACATCCGCGCCCTGCGCAGGCCCGATGCCTACAAGGGCAAGGGAGTCAGGTATGCCAGAGAGTTCATTCGTCTGAAAGTTGGAAAGAAGGGTGCGTGATGATTACTCCAAGAGACCGCGCAAGGGAGCGGCACCGCATACATGCCAGGACGCGACGGAAGGTTGTCGGAAAGCAGGAGCGCCCAAGGCTGTGTGTTTTCCGGAGCCTCAATCACATCTATGCCCAGATCATTGACGACTCGCTGGGATCGACTCTCGTCGCCGCTTCCACCCTGGAGAAGGCGGTGCGTGGCGACCTCAAGTCCTTCGGAAACCTGGATGCCGCGAAGGCGGTCGGAAAGAGTATTGCCGAGCGGGCCAAGTCCAAGGGCATCGAGAAGGTGGTCTTCGATCGTGGCGGATATATCTATCATGGCCGGGTCAAAGCTCTCGCGGACGCTGCCCGGGAAAACGGACTGAAGTTCTAGGAGGGGCCGTGGAAAGAATCGATCCGAATGCGCTCGAGCTGAAAGACCAGGTGGTCTCAATCAATCGGGTCACCAAAGTCGTCAAGGGTGGTAAGAACCTCAGCTTCAGCGCCCTGGTGGTCGTGGGCGATCAGAACGGCATCGTCGGATACGGCATGGGTAAAGCCAAGGAGGTTCCCCAGGCAATCCGCAAGGGAGTGGATCAGGCGCGCAAGAACCTGGTCCGCGTTCCGCTTAAAGGCCGAACGATTCCCCACGCCGTCGTGGGACAGTATGGGGCAGGCATGGTGATGCTGAAACCGGCGGCCGAGGGCACCGGTGTCATCGCCGGAGGACCGGTGCGCGCAGTCGTGCAGTCCGCCGGCATCTCCAATATTCTGACCAAGTCGCTCGGGAGCACCAATCCCCACAATGTGGTCAAGGCGACCTTTGACGGCCTGTTGAGGCTGAGGGAACCGGTCGAGGTTGCGAAGCTGCGCGGCAGACAGCCCGAGGAATCATAGACATATGGCAACGCGGAAGAAGACTGAGAAGATCCCGCCGAAAACGCTGCACATCCAGTATGTTCGCAGCGCCATCGGCGCGCCCGGAAAGCACAAGCTGATTGTCAAGGGCCTGGGCTTCAAGCGGTTGAATCAGACCGTGACCCGGGTGGATACGCCTGCGGTGCGCGGCATGGTTGCGCAGATCCCGCACCTGGTCAAAATCGTAGAATAGAGATAGGGAACAGAGATCATGGCTATCGCGCTCAACAAGCTGACGCCCTCCAAGGGCGCCAACCGCAAGAGCAAACGCGTCGGTCGAGGCATCGGGGGAGGCCACGGCAAGACTGCAACGCGCGGCTACAAGGGCCAGAAGTCCAGGTCCGGCACCTCCATCCGGCCGGGTTTCGAGGGCGGGCAGATGCCGTTGCACCGGCGGCTGCCGAAGCGGGGTTTCACCAATATCTTCCGCAAGGAATACACCGTTGTGAACCTGAGCCAGCTGGCGGAATTTGCGGCCGGAACCGAGGTCACTCCGCTCGTTCTCAGAGAGCGCGGTATTGTTCGCAGACTGAAAGACGGGATCAAGATCCTCGCGTCCGGAGAGCTGAAGCATCCGCTCCGGGTACACGCTCACAAGTTCAGCCAGAGCGCGATCGACAAGATTCAGAAGGCGGGCGGCTCAGTTGAAGTGATCACCCAATAGGGAAAACTAGGGCGCAAGCCCGCGGTCAAGAGAGATGCCGGAAGAAACCAGTCCAATTCTCAGTTCGATCAAGAACATATTCAGCATACCGGACCTGCGTAACCGCGTCCTGTTCATGCTGGGTCTGCTCGCAGTCTATCGGATAGGCGCGTTCATACCGACACCGGGGATCAACCACACCGCGCTCGAGCAGCTGTTCCAGGCGCAGGCGGGTACGATTTTCGGGTTCCTGGACATCTTTTCGGGGGGCAACCTTCGGCGGTTCAGCATCTTCGCCCTGGGTATCATGCCCTACATCACGGCCTCGATTATTCTCCAGCTGGCAACCGTGGTTGTGCCGTACCTCGAGAAACTGTCCAAGGAAGGTGAACTGGGGCGCCGCAAGATCACTCAGTACACCCGCTACCTCACCGTCGTACTCACGCTGTTTCAGTCGTTCATGACCGCCATCGCGCTCGAGCGCAGCGGGGGCGGCGGCGGGCCGGAGATCGTGCTCGCTCCCGGCTGGCATTTCAGGTTCATGGTGATGATTACGCTCACCACCGGAACCGCCTTCATAATGTGGCTCGGGGAACAGATCACAGAGCGCGGGATCGGCAACGGCATCAGCCTCATCATCTTCGCCGGTATCGTGGTCGGCTTGCCCAGGGCCATCCATGACATCTGGGTGAACCTTCAGCAGCGTACCTGGTCGATTTTCACCGTGATCGTGCTGGTGATCGTGATGGTGGCGACGGTCGCAGCCGTCGTCTTCGTCGAACGGGGGCAGAGAAAGATCCCCATTCAGTACGCGAAACGCGTCGTGGGACGGAAGATCTACGGCGGCCAGTCGACGCACCTGCCGCTGAGGGTCAACTCGGGCGGCGTCATCCCGGTCATTTTTGCTGCCTCGATCGTGTCGATTCCCTCTACACTGGGCGTGGTGATGCCCGGCACGTTCATGCGCAGCCTGGCGGGTCAGCTCGCCCAGGGCATGCCGCTCTACAACCTGCTATATATTACCGGGATCATATTCTTCGCGTTTTTCTACGTCAGCATCATCTTCAACCCGATGGAGGTCGCCGACAACATCCGGAAGTACGGCGGATACATTCCGGGCATCCGGCCGGGCAAGAGAACCGCGGAATTCATCGACAAGATCCTGAGCCGGCTGACGGCCGCGGGCGCCATCTATCTCGTTCTCGTCTGCCTGCTGCCGGAGTTCCTGATGACCGGTTTCAAGGTGCAGCCGATTCCGGTGATCGGGCCACGGATGGATGATTTCCTCAACTCCGCGGGGTTGGGCTGGATGACGACCGGTCTGGGCGTGACATTTTATTTTGGCGGTACATCGCTGCTGATCGTTGTCGGTGTCGCCATGGACACCGTGCAGCAGATTGAGTCGCAGCTGATCATGCGTCACTACGACGGCTTCCTCAAGAAAGGAAGAGTGCGCGGACGCAGATGAGGCCGCGCATCCGCATATGAAAACAGCAGTGATCTTGTTCGGTCCCCCCGGTGCGGGGAAAGGGACTCAGGCGCGAAGGTTGAGCGTGGAGCTTGGCTACCCGTCGGTTTCGACCGGGGATATCCTGCGCGAGGCCGTGGCGGCCGGAACGGAACTGGGCCTGGCGGCACGCAAGTACATGGAGTCGGGTATGCTCGTGCCGGATGAGGTCGTGGACGGGATCGCGAGGGATCGTCTCATGCGGCCTGACTGCGCCCGCGGATTCATCCTGGATGGCTATCCGAGGACGATCAACCAGGCAGAGCACGTGGAGAGCCTGTTTCCCCGCGGCGAGCTGAACACCGTGGTCGTCGGGATCCGGGTCGACGACGAGGTTCTGCTGCGACGTCTTGCCGGACGGCGCACGTGCCCGGGCTGCGCCAAGATGTTTCATGTGCAGTCCAGCCCCAGCAAGGCCGGCGACCGCTGCGATGAGTGCGGCACGCAGCTCGTCCAGCGGCGGGATGATTCCGAACAGGTGGTGAAGGAGCGGCTGCGCGTCTATCAGGAGAACACGAGGCCGCTGATAGAATTCTATAAGTCCAGGAAGGTCTACTTTGAGGTCGACGGCAGCGGCGCCGTCGATGGTATTTTTGAGTCCATATTGGGAATTGTCAATGCGCGGCTCGGCCGCGGAGCGGTGAGCGCATAGTCGGTCTGCCGGAGCGGTGCTCCCTTATGCCTAAAGAAGATGCGATAGAGGTAGTCGGGACCGTACTCGAGACGCTTCCCAATGCCATGTTCAGGGTCGAGTTGGAGAACAAGCACATGGTCCTTGCGCACATCTCGGGAAAGATGCGCAAGAACTTCATCAGGATCCTGCCTGGTGACAAGATACTCGTGGAGCTGTCTCCCTACGACCTGACTCGCGGCAGGATAGTCTATCGCTACAAATGATCGCCGGGCTGATTTCGGGCGGTGAGCAGAGCCTGGAATCCTCCCGGGATGCAGAACGGAACGGCGGGAACATGAAAGTAAAAGCCTCGGTAAAGAAGGTTTGCAGCAAGTGCAAGGTTATACGGCGCAGAGGTGTGATCCAGATCCGTTGTACCAACCCGAAGCACAAACAGAGGCAGGGCTGATCGACTGCCCATGCTGCGGTTGCTTATCGATTGTAGAGCACGGAGGTAGGACTTGGCCAGAATAGCTGGTGTGGATTTGCCGCTGAACAAGCACGTTCAGATCGGGCTGACCTATATTTATGGTATCGGCAAGAGCCGGGCCGCCAAGATCTGCGATGAGGCCGGGGTCAAGTTGGCCACAAAGGTCAAAGACCTCACGGAAGAAGAGACGCTTCGCATCCGCAACATCATTCAGCGGGACGGAATGGTCGAGGGAGATCTGCGGAAGGCCATTTCCATGGATATCAAGCGGCTGATGGAGATCGGCTCCTACCGCGGGCTTCGCCACCGGCGAGGCCTTCCGGTTCACGGACAGAGGACGCACACGAACGCCCGGACCCGCAAGGGGCCGCGCAGGGTCGTTGGCAAGAAATAGCAGTAGCGGGGGAGGCAGGGCCCCCGATCCCCGTCACCCCGCTCCTGCGAGGGCAGGCGGGCGGCGTGAGTTGGGCTCTCACCTCATCAGGAGTTACGGATGGCAGAGAAAGTAAAGAAGACCGGCAAGAAGAAGACTGGCAAGAAGCGCGAGAAAGTGAACGTCCCCATCGGGATCGCGCACATACTTGCCTCCTTCAACAATACCGTGATTTCGATAACGGACATGGAAGGGAACCTGCTCGCCTCGTGCAGCGCCGGCGCCGTAGGTTTCAAAGGATCGCGCAAGGGGACCCCGTTCGCAGCACAGCAGGCGGCCTCCAACGCGGCAAACTCTGTCAGAGAGTATGGGATGCGCACGGTTCAGGTTCTGCTTAAAGGACCGGGTGCCGGGCGCGAGTCGGCCGTCCGGGCGCTCCAGGCTGCAGGCCTGGAGGTAAGATCGATCAGGGACATAACCCCGATCCCCCACAACGGATGCCGCCCTCCCAAGAGAAGAAGGGTCTAGCACTGCTCCCGGTTCGCCGGGGCATCAGCTGGCCTACAAAGGAGAAAAGAATTGGCAAGATATCGTGACGCGAAATGCCGGCTTTGCCGGCGGGAAGGGATGAAACTCTTCCTCAAGGGCGATCGGTGCTTCAAGGATACCTGCGCGATTGAAAAGCGTAATTTCCCTCCCGGACAACACGGCCGGGATCACCGGCCGAAGACCGTCGGCTACGGCATCCAACTTCGCGAGAAGCAGAAGGTCAGAAGAATCTACGGGGTTCTGGAGAAGCAGTTCTCGAACGCCTTCCTCAAGGCCACGAAGAAGAAGGGTATCACGGGCGAGACACTGCTGATCAACCTGGAGCGGCGACTGGACAGTGTCGTCGCCCGCCTCGGGTTTGCCACGTCGCGGGACCAGGCGCGACAGCTGGTGACCCACGGGCACGTCATGGTCAACGGCCGCAAGGTCGACATCGCCTCCGCCCTCGTGAACGCCGGGGATGTGATCACCCTCCGCGAGCGGACGAAAAAGGTGCAGAGGATCCTCGACTCCGTGGCCGGAATCGGCGGGCGCGGAGGAGTGCCGGCATGGCTCCAGCTGGATGCCGAGAACCTCAGGGGCACCGTAGTATCGCTGCCGAAGCGCGAAGATATCCAGATGCCGATCGACGAGCAACTCATCGTCGAGCTCTATTCGAAATAACGCATGAGCAGCAGCAGGCCTGCTCCAACCCGGCGCGTACACACCGGGCCGGGGCGGTCTGAACACATCTCAGAGGACAGATGCCATGACTAAGGGTTTCCAGAAACCGAAAAGACTCTTTTGCGACCTCGAGACGCTCAGCCCGCGCTACGGTCACTTCTATGCGCAGCCTTTCGAGCGCGGTTTCGGCACCACCATAGGCAACGCTATACGGCGCGTTCTCCTCTCGTCCATCGAAGGGACCGCGATCACCGCCGTCAAAATCGAAGGCGTTCTCCATGAGTTCACGCCGATCCCGAACGTCACGGAAGATGCCACGAACATCATCATGAACCTCAAGCAGGTTCCGATGAAACTCCACGTGGACCATTCCAAGACGATCTACCTCGAAGCCACCGAACACGGAGAGGTCAAGTCGGGGAACATCACGCCGGATGCGGATCTGGAGATTCTCGATCCCAACGTTCACATCGCCACCCTGGGACCGGGTGGAAGCCTGAAGATCGAGATGCGTGTGAAGAACGGCCGCGGCTACGTGCAGGCGGACGAGAACTTCGAGGAAGACCTGCCGATCGGCTACATTCCGCTCGACAGCGTTCACTCGCCGATCAAGCGGGTGAATTATGCGGTCGAGGCCGCTCGGCTCGGCCAGACGACCGACTACGACAAGCTCGTCCTGGATGTCTGGACCAACGGCTGCATACTCCCGCAGGATGCCGTCGCACAGGCCGCCAAGATCGTCAAGGATCACATGTTCATCTTCATCAACTTCGAGGAGAGACCGCCCGAGGAGGAAGAGGAGGTCGATCGCGAAGCCGAAAAGGTGGCCGAGAATCTGAAGCGGTCGGTGGAGGAGCTTGAGCTGTCCGTGCGCTCCTACAACTGCCTGAAGAACGCCGACATCAAGACCATCGCCGACCTCGTGCAGAAGACCGAGGCGGACATGCTCAAGACCAAGAATTTCGGCCGGAAGTCCCTGAACGAAATCAAAGAGATCCTCACGGAGATGGGTCTGTCCTTCGGCATGAAACTGGGTGAAGACGGAAAACCGATCCCCCCCGTAAGAATGGAATGACCGGATTCAACACCCAGCCAGATCGGAGATCGCATCCATGAGACACAGAGTTGGTGGCAAGAAGCTCGGACGCAAGACCCCTCACAGGATAAGCATGTTCCGCAATATGGTCACATCGCTCCTGGAACATGAACGGATCCGTACTACGCTCCCCCGTGCCAAGAGCATTCGCCCCCTGGCAGAGCGTATGATCACGCTCGGCAAGCGCGAGACGCTTCACGCGCGGCGGCAGGCGCTGTCCTTCATCAGGGACCCCGCGGTCGTCGCCAAACTCTTCAGCACGCTGGCGCCGCGATTCGCGGACCGCAGTGGCGGCTACACGCGCATTATCAGGCTCGGCTTCCGGGATGGCGACGGGGCTCAGATGGCGTTGCTCGAGCTCATCGGCAGCGAGTTCACACCCGCGAAGGGTTCCGAGAAGGGCGGCAAGAAGCCCAAGGCCGACAAGGCCGAGGCGAAGAAGGAATCCTCCGAGAAGGCCGGCGAGAAGACCGCAAGGAAGGCCAGGGCGGCCAAGGCGGCTCCTGCCAAGGCCCAGTCCGCCGCGAAGACCAAGGGACGCACCAGGGGCAAGTCCGGCGACAAGTAGTCGGACTGGAAGACCAAGGCATGAAATGAGGCTCGGCAAGGTACCCCAGGCGAAGCTTCCCACTCGCTTCGGAGAATTCACGATCTACGGCTTCCGGGACGAAGACACAGGCGAGGAGGCCGTTGCGCTGGTCTCCGGCCAGATCAGCCCCGGGTCCAGCATACTCGTGCGCATTCACTCGCAGTGTCTGACCGGTGATGTCTTTGCCTCCGAACGATGCGACTGCCGCGATCAGCTGCACACCGCGCTTGGACTCATCGCGCGGTCAGGTTCGGGGATCCTGGTCTACCAGCAACAGGAAGGACGCGGGATCGGATTGATCAACAAGATCCGCGCGTACGAACTTCAGGATCAGGGCCTCGACACCGTCGCCGCCAACGAGCATCTCGGTTTTGAGGCGGATCAGCGGCAGTACCAACTCCCTGCTGAGGTGCTCAAGTACCTCGGTGCTTTGCAGGTGCGTCTGCTTTCCAACAACCCGGACAAGGTCCGTGGCCTGGAAAGCGAAGGAATCCGGGTCGAAGAACGCATCCCCCTCGAGATCCCTCCCAAGTCCTCGACCCGGGACTACCTCGAAGTGAAGAAGCGCAGGATGGGACATCTGCTCTCGAGTGTCTGATTCCCCCCCGGCGCGGTGCGGAACCGGGACCCGAGCGGGCGCGCTTTGTCGAAGCGCATCACTGCCCGATACGCCGGCGCAGCCTGAAAATCATGGGGCGTAATTCCTGACCAGGACGATGTCATCGTGGGTATCCGGCTTCTCGTCCGGACCCGATGAGACCAGCTTGACCGTGTCGGGACCCTCACGGAATGCCCTCAGCGGCTGGCGCCACGGATCAAGGCGGTACGCTTCGGTCATGTAGTTCGGATAGAGCGCGTCGGACAAATCCACGTAGTCGTCGAAAGCCGGAAGGTGACCGCTCTTCTGCCTGTATTGCAGGAGCGCTGCCGAAATGGTCTCGAGGACCTGATGCGCCTTGTCGACCTTGATACGGTCCAGGGCGGCCATCAGGTTTTCGACGCTCTCCCACTGATGGTTCCCAAGCCGGACATCACGGATCACCCACTCTCCCTGGACCTTTTCCATTCTGAAGGCAGCCCGCAAGGTCGTCTCCGCGATCGCGGTGCCGGCGGAGATCTGGCTCACCGAGACTACCTTGACGTCTCCCTCGTCCAGGACACCCGAGGGGAGATTGACGAGCAGTTTCTCGGCGCTGCTCCTGGTAACCGTGCGACCACCACATGCTGTGAGGAGATACACAAAGGGCAGGACCAGCGTGAGAAACCTGAGCCTGTAGCTGAACATCCCCAAAATATACAGTAAACGCCGGAGCCGATGCAATCCGCCGCGGTTTGGGTTCGCGCCGCGCACGCGGACGATGCGCGCCTCGGCCGGGCCTACTCGCCGGTGGCCCTTCGCGCCTCATCTTCCGACTGGTACAGGATGCAGCCCTATGCGTCCAGCGTCTGAATCGCTGATGACCTCAGCATCGAATCGTCCCTCGGCTTCCAGATAGGCTAGAATACATCCCTTATGGCCCCACCGAGGACAGATGCTCCGTCAAGGATCGTGCGGCTCGACACCGAAATTCAATATGTAAAGGGTGTGGGCCCCCGACGAGCCGAGCAGTTCGCCGAGCACGGCATCCGGACTGTCGGCGACCTCCTCTGTCACCTGCCTTTTCGATACGAAGACAGGACGCAGTTCCGTTCCATCTCCAGCCTGCGCGAAGAGGAGTGGGTACTCACGCGCGGCCGCATCGCCGGCATCGGCGGGTTCGAGGGCAGGAGGCGCAGGATCTCGGTCGTGGAGATCCTGGTCCGGGATGCGACCGGCAGCGTGCGGCTCAAGTTTTTCAATCAACCCTACCTGCGGAGCGTGTTCAAGCCAGGGCTTGACCTGATCATCTACGGCCAGGTGAAGCGCGATCCTCGCGCCCACGGGACCCTGGTGCTGATGAACCCCGAGTGCGAGCTGCACGAACAGGAAACGGGGCCGAGGGTGCACTCCGGAAGGGTCGTGCCGGTCTACCGCAGGCTTGGCGATATGCGTACACGCACGCTGCGCCAGATCGTGTTCGGGATAGTGTCGAACCTTCCTCCCGATATGGATGATCCGCTCCCGGGGTACCTCCGCAGGAGATACCGGCTGATGTCGAGGGACAGAGCCTTTGCTCTCCTCCATTTCCCCCTTCTGAACGGCACGACTCGAGAAGCCCGCAACACGGAAATGGAGGCACTCAACCGCGGTCTTTCCCCCGCCCATAAGCGCCTGATCTTTGAAGAGCTCTTCCAGCTCAACGTCGGCCTGCAGATGATCCGAAGCTCCCGCACCCGTCTGCTGAAGGATCGCAGACTCCAGATCAGCGAAAACGTGCGTGAGGCGATCAAGAAGATACTGCCCTTTCACCCTACCGTCGCGCAGAAGCGGGTGCTCAAGGAAATTGCCGACGACATGCGGTCGCCGAGCCCCATGTCGCGCCTCCTCCAGGGCGACGTCGGTTCGGGGAAGACAATCGTTGCGGCACAGGCGGCGATCCTTGCCGCCGAAAACGGGTACCAGACCGCGATCATGGCGCCGACGGAGATCCTGGCTGAGCAGCATTACTTCAGCTTCCGCAACCTGCTTACGCCGCTCGGTTACCGGATCGACCTGCTCAAAGGGAGCTTGCGCAGGAAGGAGAAGGACTCGGCGCTCGCCCGCATTGCCGCGGGCGAGACACACATAGCCATCGGAACGCATTCGCTCATCCAGGATGAGGTGGAATTCGCGCGCCTCGCACTCGTCGTGATCGACGAACAGCACAGGTTCGGTGTGGTCCAACGCGGTGTGCTCATGGAGAAGGGTCACAAGCCGGATGTGCTGGTGCTGACCGCGACCCCCATCCCGAGGTCGCTGGCGCTGACTCTCTACGGGGATCTCGATATCTCGGTGATCGATCAGTTGCCTCCCGGCCGCAAGCCGATCGAGACCCGCTCGTACGAGCCGGAGGACCGGGAAGCGATCTACAAGGAGATCAGAAGAGTCGTCGAGGATGGGCACCAGGCCTATGTCGTGTATCCTCTGGTCGAGGAGTCGGAGAAGATCGACCTCCGGGCTGCCACGGAGATGGCCCGGCACCTGGAGCGTGAGGTCTTTCCCGATTTGCGCATCGGCCTCCTGCACGGGAGGATGAAGAGCGCTGAAAAGGACAGTGTGATGACGGCATTCGCAGCCGGGAAGATCCATGCACTCGTTGCCACGACGGTGATCGAAGTCGGGATTGACGTGCCCAATGCCACCCTCATGGTGGTGGAGCACGCGGAACGGTTCGGGCTGTCGCAACTGCACCAGCTGCGAGGCCGGGTCGGGCGGGGCGCTGCGCAGTCCATGTGCCTGCTCGTGGCCGACGCGCGGAATAACCCTGACGCCAGGCGCAGACTCGAAATCATGTGTGAGACCAACGACGGCTTTCGCATCGCCGAAGTCGACCTGGAATTGCGCGGTCCCGGGGAAATCGCCGGCACCAGGCAGTCGGGCATTCCCGCATTCCGTTTTGCAAATCTGATCCGGGACCGCAAAGGCCTGGAACTGGCCCGGGAAGAAGCCGGGGAATTTCTCGGCAGGATCCGCCGCGGAGGCGACGAAGAGTGCCTTCGGCTCGCTTCACTGATCCGGAAGCAGGTTCGAGAAAGATACGGATGGGCGCTCATCGGCTGAGAGGAGATACTTCCTCTGCAGCGGGTTCGGAACCGAGACGCAACAGCTTACGTGCACATACTCCTTCATAGCGTGTGCCGGCAGCTGGAATCTCGGCAGGCGGCGCTCATCATCCAGGGGGAATCCATGCGTGTCATTTCGGGACTCTATAGGGGGCGCAAGCTGCGCGGCCCGCGCGGGCTGGACCTCCGACCGACCGGGGACCGGCTCAAGGAAACGGTGTTCAATATCCTCGGTCCGGGACTGCAGGGCTCGGTGTTCGTCGACGCGTTTTCCGGGACCGGCTCCATAGGCATCGAGGCACTGAGCCGCGGTGCAAACGAGGTGGTCTTCATTGAAAGCGGGCGGGAAGGCGTCTCACTGATCCGTCAGAACCTCCTACTCTGCGGGATCACGGACGGTGTCCGCCTGCTGCCCCGGGACATATTTACAGCGCTCCGTGCGCTCGGCCGCGAGGGATTCTCGGCGGACACCGTGTATCTCGACCCTCCTTACGATTGGCAGCCCTACAAAGATCTGATCGATACCATCGTGGCCGTTTCGATTGTCGGGCTGTCATCCCGCGTGGTCCTGGAACATCACCGGAAATCGAGCGTCCCGGAGGCGGGGAGCGGATATGGCCTTACCCGGCGGGTTCGGCAGGGCGACAGCTGCCTGAGCTTCTACGCCATTTCCCCTGACGGGATCAGGAAGACGCCGGCGTGATCGGAGGCCTCCGCCCATGTATGCAGCGACGCCTTGTCTTCACCATGTGCGTGCAGGCCGCGGACGTCCGGGCCGGCGGGTGGCGCATCGCCCTGCGCAGGAACCTGCGCAGTCTCCTGAGCCCCTGCATACTCCGGTGACGCAATGTCGAATAGGGTATTCCGCTGACACTGCCGGCTTCGCGGATCGAACTGAGGCCGGGATCGAGATAGGTGAGGCACAAGGCCTCGTACTGTTTTGGCGGCAACCCGCTGAGCCCCTTGCGTAACCAGTGGAGAGCTCTTTCTGTCCGCTCTGATTCCTCCCTGAGCTCCATCGTCTCCTGAGGGTTTGCCTGTTCAGTAGCCGGGCACGAATCCGAGTCGATGGAAGAATGGCTGCAGCGCTCCCTTTTCCGAAAGTGATAGAGCTCGATTGCGGCGTTGGCTATAGCCCTCCCGAGGTACATTCTGAGCTGTTCCTCCGACACGAATGACCGGTTCCGCATCATCACTCGCCTCACGGCCTCATGGAGGGCATCCTCCGCATCG
>JAFNAH010000431.1 GCA_017860075.1 Acidobacteriota bacterium
TCCCGATATCCTTCCGGTTCCGCGGCATGTGCTTCGTCCGCCAGTACTTCTCGAGGTAGCCTTCGAGCCAGATGCGCTCACCCGCCTCTTCCCGGACTCTCTCGAGGGCGGACTCGGCGATGCCGGGTGACACCTGCCGGCGGATCAGGGCGTGGTACACCTTCACCGGGCCCCATCCCTTCTGAGTAATCCGGTTGGAGGCGAAATTATACGCGTAGTCCGAGTCGTTGAGAAGATGCAGATCCTCGAGGCGCTGCAGGGTTTCCTCGATCTGCTCGCTGCTGCCAAGCGCGGAGAGCTTGTCCCGCAACTCTCCGCGGCTGTAGGCGCGGCGGGCGACGAGCCTGCCGGCCCTTCGGAGGAGGGTTCGGGCTGGTGTGTCTTCCGTCACGGTTCGCGCCCGGCGAGCTCCTGTTCCATGGACTCGATCGCGGCCTCCTTGGTGCTGTAGATACCTTGCACCCTGAGTTTGAACTCGTCGGGGTTGGAGGCATACGCGAGCGCTTCGTCGTAGGTGATCCTTCCCGCCTTGTAGTGCTCGTACAGGGACTGGTCGAAGGTCTGCATTCCGTACTGCGAAGTGCCCTGGGAAATGGCGGCGCGGATCAACCGCGTCTTCTCGGGTTCGGTGATGCAGTTGCGGATGTACTCGGTGACGACCATGATCTCGATCGCCGGCAGGCGGCCTGCGACGTCGGAGCGTTTGATGAGGCGCATGGAGATGACGCCTCTCAATACCTGTGCGAGCTGGAGACGGATCTGCCGCTGCTGATGGGAGGGGAAGACGGCGATGATGCGGTTGATGGTTTCGACCGCATCCAGCGTGTGCAGCGTGCTGAAGACGAGGTGCCCGGTCTCAGCCGCGAGCAGGGCGGTCTCGATGGTTTCGAGGTCGCGCATCTCGCCGACGAGGATCACGTCGGGATCCTGCCGCATGGCGCTGCGAAGCGCCGCGCTGAAGCTCGCCGCGTCGACCGAGACTTCTCGCTGGCTGACCAGGCTCATCCGGTCGATGTGGAGGAACTCGATCGGGTCCTCGATCGTAATGATGTGGCGTGTCATGCGCTCGTTGATGTAGTTGATCATCGACGCGATGGTCGTCGACTTGCCGCTGCCGGTGGTACCGGTGACCAGGACCAGGCCGCGCGGTTCCTCCGCGATTTTCGCGAGGACCTTCGGGAGCAGGAGATCATCGAAGGTCAGGATCTTGCTCGGGATGGCGCGGATGGCGACCGACACGCTGCCCCGCTGCTGGAAGACGTTGATGCGGAACCGGCCCAGTCCCTTGATCCCGTAGCCGATATCAGCCTCGGCATGATCGCGGAACTTCTGCTTCTGGCGGTTGTTCATGATGGAGAAAGCCATCATGAGCGGATCCTCCGGGCCCATCTTCCCGTATTCGGCCAGGGGTGTAAGATCGCCGTGCACGCGGATGTGCGGGAATGCGTTTGCCTTGAGGTGGAGGTCGGAGGCTCCGCGTGAGACCATGAGGCGCATGAGCGTTTCCAGATTCATTTGCGATCCTTGCTGCGGGGCATGTTATTGGCCGCTACGGAGGGAGTCAAGGCGTATCCCTTGTGCGCAAAAGGCTTTCGCCTTGACTGCCCCTATCCCTTACCGTAACATTCCCGGCCTATGGAGACAGATGCAGTACAGCAGGAGGTTGACGCCCCCTGCGTAGAGCTCAGTGCTTCCCAGACGGCGCTTGCCTGCGCGGCCGCCGCGCTGGTCCCGGGTCTCGGGCATGCGGTCATGAAGAAATGGGACCGCGCTGTTGTCTTCTTCGTCTCGATCATTCTCATGTTCTTCATCGGCGTCGGGCTGCAGGGCCGTGTGTTCGGGCCTGATTTCACGGATCTGTTTTCGAGTCTCAAGTTCATCGCCGACGCAGGTGCCGGCCTGCTTTACTGGATGGCTCGCCTGAGGGGATTGGGTGTGGGCGAACCAACCGCTTACACATACGATTTCGGCAACGTGTTCATCTACGTTGCGGGCTTGCTGAACATGCTGGTCGTCGTGGATGCATTCGACATCGCCAGGGGCAGGAAGTCATGACGAGCCACTTCACGATGATGGTCGTGTTCAGCCTTCTGGTCTCGCTTGTCTTCACTTTCATCGCGAAGACGGAAGCGAAGGAAAGGGCCAGGTACTTCCTCTACCTGTTCGGATCGTTCATCCTGATTTCGATCGCGGTCGGCTGGCTCATGTATCCCTTCCCTTTCTGAGAATTCGCCCGCCCAGCCGGACGGTCGGGGGCACACGCGGCCCGATCTTCCCGACCGACGTATCTCATATCGTCCTCTCCTCCTCAAAAGTTAAAGAACCCGGTGAAACCGGGGTCAGACCCCGAAAGGGGAAAAAACCAGGGGGCTGGATTTCGGAGGGCGATGTGGTCAAGAATATAGGCGCGGATACAGCTTCAGGAGCGGGCGATCATGAGTCCTACCACGATTCTCGAGCAGATGCAGGCGGCGAACGTGAAGTATCGGGCCGGTCATCCCGAGCCGATGGAGTCTTCAGGTGCGCCCTTCGTAGTTCTCGCGTGCATCGATCCGCGCTTGACCGGTTTCCTCGAACCCGCGCTCGGCCTGCCGCGCAACCGTGCCATCGTCGTGCGCACGGCCGGCAACCAGGCGGGGCCGGCCAACCACGACGCCGTCCGTTCCATTGCGGCTGCGATATATGTGCGGCAGGCGAGTGAGATATTCGTCACCGGGCACACCGACTGCGCCATGGCGAGTTTCTCTTCGACCCAGGTCATCGAGGCGTTCCGCAACGCAGGCGTGCCGCGCACCGCGTTCGGCGAGGGAGACCTGCGGGATTGGTTCGGCGCGTTCTCCGATGTGAAGGGAAACGTCACCAGCGCGGTGGAGTACCTCCGGGCGTGTGCGTGTATCCCGCGCGGCGTGAAGGTTCATGGCCTCATCCTGAGCCTCGCGGATGCCTCGCTCGACGTGGTCGTGAATGGAGATCTGGCGCCGGTCGCCGCACCCGCCCCGGCAACGGCT
>JAFNAH010000432.1 GCA_017860075.1 Acidobacteriota bacterium
GCTTCCTCACAGGGAAGCAGACCGCACAGGAATACCTGAGCCGGGATGTGCCGTCCATCTATGTCTATGACTACGTGAATGCCAACCTGCGCGCGACCGACCGTGTGTTGCTTCTGAATGACTCTGCCCAGTTCTACTCTCGCATCCCGACGCTCTACTCCTTCACGGTGGAGGGCGAAAGAATCCTGCAGGAGACCACAGAGGAGGGAGTCATGCGGAGGCTGAAGGAATCCGGGATCTCCCATGTCCTCCTGAATTACAATGGAGTAGCCCCGCTTTCGGGGGTTGAGCCCCGGCAGGGGGTCTACTTTTTCTTGAGTCCTGGTTTCCGGGAGCGGCACCTCGGGACAATATTCAGCAGGAACAACGTCACTCTCTATCGAGTCGACTATTGATGAGAAGGGTCGCTCTCATACCGGTGTACAACGAAGAATCGACGCTTCGCGCGGTCCTTGAATCGGTCTGTCCGAAAGTGGATCTGCTCCTCGTCGTCGATGACGGGTCTGTCGACTCCTCGCTCCATTTGGCGATGGGCTACGCGCGGGAGCACCGCAACGTGGAGGTTTTGCGGCTGGAGAAGAATTCCGGGATGTCTGCCGCATTGCGCGAGGGATTCACGCACCTCGCCGCGCATGTCCGTGAAGGAAGGCTTGCCCCGGAAGACGTGCTGCTTACGCTCGACGCCGACGGTCAGCACGATTCGAACGAGATCGAGGCGCTCTGCCTGCACCTGGAGAAGGCCGGTCTGGACGTGGCGCTGACCCGTCGCGACTTCGCCCTCTACCCTGCACACAAGCGCCTCGGGAACCTCCTGATGACGCTTTGGGGAAGCCTCTGGAGCGGACACCGTTACGAGGATGTGGAGTCAGGCTTTCGGGCCATGCGCCTCAGGGTTCTGCCGCTCCTGCTGGATTATTACACCGGCTATCGCTACAGCTGCGCGCAGGAGATCGCGATCCTGACCGCGCGGCTGGGATTTCGCGTCGACAACCGGTTCCTGACCGCCATACGGCTTTACCGTTCGCAGACCGGCGTCCGTGACGTGGTGTTGAACGCGGGCCTGGGTTTCTGGGCGTTCCTGCGCTGGGCGCTCCGTTTCAAGGTGGCGGAGAGACCGGCAATGGCGCGACGCGTAGCCCCGCTGGAATCGTGCTGATGACCGCCCCATTCGAAGTTCGAGTCCCTTTAGTGCGGCGTTTGGCCGACCACGCGTTCTTTCCCGTCAACATGTGGCTCAGCGAGCAGACCTCGCACCGGTTCGGGTTCACTCCCGTCGATCACGAGCGTATCAGGTTTGCGCTGCCCTATTGCCGCGGGAAACTGCTGGATGTGGCGTGCGGGAACAACCTGCTGGTACAGACCTACGGGAACGGGATCGGCTGCGATATACACCCTTACCCGCATGTGTCGGTGCTCTGCGACAGCTCGCAGCTCCCCTTCGAGAGTGAGTCATTCGACTCCGTGGCCATGCTCGCCTGCCTGAACCACATCGTTCGGAGACGTGAGACCCTCCGGGAATGCCATCGGGTGTTGAGAGGTGGCGGACGGTTGCTCGTGACCATGATCCCGCCCTGGATCGGGTGGTTCAGCCACAGGATCCGGAAACGGCACGACCCCGACCAACTCGAGCGCGGCATGAGCCACGAAGAGGACTGGGGGCTGGGCGCCGGGGAGATCGTGCGGTTGCTCGCCCGCTCCGGATTTCGGGTTGTCCTCCACCGCAGATTCATGTGGGGATTGAACAACTTCTACCTGGCCCTGAAGTCTGATGACACCGGCTGACCGGAGCGGACGCGAGGGCGCGCCGGTGCTCCTGCGATCAGATATAATCTCCCCGATGCATTCAGCTGGTTTTATTCAAAGCAGGTTTGCCGGCGTACGTGGCATCTGGCTGTGCGCGTTGCTGGCCCTGGCGTCGGCCTGTTCGCGGAATGAGTTGCCGCGCGCCGGGGCGTGGCAGGACGCCGTGACCAGGGAGCGGCGGGAAAAAGACCTTGCATTCAGGAATGGACCTGAATCCCCGCTTCCAGAGAAGGACAAGGCCGGCTTTCGCGGTCTCGACTACTACCCGTTTGATCCATCCCTTCGCTTCCAGGTAAGGCTCAACCGCTATCCGTCCCCGCGGGAAGTCCGGATCGGAACGAATACAGGGGAAGTGCGAGCGGGTTTGCGTTACGGGTATTTCGAGTTCGAGGTGAACGGCAAGCCGTATCGCCTCCAGGCATATCGCATGGAGGAGGACGAGGGCGGGAGGGGACCGAGTCTGTTCGTTCCCTTCAGGGATGCCACGACCGGTAAGGAGACTTACGCCGCAGGCCGCTACATCGAGCTGCCTGAAAACACAACCGGGATCTACGAACTGGACTTCAACCGGGCCTACAACCCGTTCTGCGCCTACGGCAGGGACTACAGCTGTCCGGTTCCGCCCGCGGAGAACACGCTGCCGCTGCCTATCCGTGCGGGCGAAAAGAGGTATCGAGGTGCCTCATGACGACGGGACGATCCGCTACTGCCGGGCATGACTGCCGTGGCAACCTGCTCTCGTTGATCTCGAACCGAGGCGTTCCTTTCCTGGCGTTGTTGCTTCTTACGGTCTCCTGCCGATCGCCCGGGAAGGGCGGCGCCGATACGGCGGGTGCCCTGTATCCGGAGGAAATACTCTCAGCCGCAGAGAGGCAGCAGGAGGTCAGCGCGAAAGAGCGGCGCGTCCTGGAATGGCTGCGGCGCCAAAAGCTGTCTGCCGTCCTCTTGGCATCTCCCCACAGTTATGCCTGGATCACGGCCGGGGGATGCGGCTGTCTCGGGCCGGCTGTGCCGTGCTGTGCGCCGCTCCTGATCCGTGACGATGGCCGGAAATTCTTCTTCGATTACGGCGGGCGGCGCGGACGGATTCTCTCAGGGGAGATGCGGCTGCTGGGGTACGAGATCAGGCAGATCCCCTGGTTCGACTGCCGGGGAGATGCACAACCGCCCGCGGAGATGCTGAAGGACCTTACGGGA
>JAFNAH010000433.1 GCA_017860075.1 Acidobacteriota bacterium
GCCGAATACGGAGAAGTTGCCGTCCAGGGAAGGCTGAGGAGTCACGCAGATGAAGAACTGGTCGCCGCCGCTGTCCGGCTTGCCTGGCAGGAGGACCGACGAGACGGCACCGCGCGTGTGCTTCAAATCCGAGGGCTCCGAAGGGAGCTTGTTCAATCCGCCGGTACCCCACACGGGCCGCTTCGAGGCATCTTTCGTCAGCGGGTCGCCTCCCTGGATGATCCCCCACCGGATGACCCTGTGAAAGAGGGTCCCGTCGTAGGCGCCCTCCGCAGCCAGCTTGAGGAACAGCTGAACGTGGCGCGGTGCCTTATCCGGGTAGAACGATAGCACGAACGTCCCTTCCGACGTCGTCACCACCGCCTGCTGATTCAGATCCTGGCCCGTGGCGGCAGGCACGGTCAGGGCGAGTGCGATGAGAAATGCTGAGAGAATACCTCGGGTCATCTTTTCACCTCGGACAATTCGCGAACCAAGAAGCTACCACCAAGGGATTCCGGCTTGAAGGTATAATTTCAAGTTCGGATCGAAGGAAGGGCGGGTGTCCGCGCGCATGAAACCGGCGGGTGGAGACTCTTGGAGGCCTTTGAGTCTTCGAGGTGAGTTCTTCTCAGACTACCTCTAAGCCTCAGAGAGCTCCAATAATCTCTATTCTGCGGCCGGTTAAGATATCTCCGGACATTGGCGGTATGTGATGGCAAAGAAGGCATCAGGTGACCACGATCTGACCTACTCCCAGGTTTCATATGGGAGGGCTCTGATCCACTCGTCGGAGTTCAAGCTCAGCACCGCCTTTTCTCCTCGCGGAGATCAGGGCCGTCGGAGTTCAAGCTCAGCACCGCCTTTTCTCCTCGCGGAGATCAGGGCCAGGCAATCGACCAGCTGGCCGGAGGTCTGAACGACGGTCAAAAGCACCAGGTCCTGCTGGGGGTGACGGGCTCGGGCAAGACCTTCACCATGGCCAAGGTCATAGAGGCGGTCCGACGGCCCGCGCTGATTCTTGCTCACAACAAGACACTGGCGGCACAGCTCTACCGCGAATTCAAAACCTTCTTCCCGGAGAACGCGGTCGAATACTTCGTATCGTACTATGACTATTACCAGCCCGAAGCCTACATAGCCGCCACCGACACGTACATCGAAAAGGATGCCCTGATCAACGACGAAATCGATCGGCTGCGACATTCGGCTACCCGCTCGCTCTTCGAGCGGCGGGACTGCGTGATCGTCGCCAGCGTCTCCTGCATTTACGGTCTGGGCTCCCCGGAGGCCTACTACGGCATGCTTCTCTTCCTCGAGAAGGGGCAGAGGATTTCCCGTGATGCGATCCTGCGCCGGCTCGTCGAAATGCAGTACTCCAGGCAGGATTGGGGGCTCGAAAGGGGCTGCTTCCGCGCCAAGGGCGATGTGGTCGAGGTGTTCCCGGCTTACGAGGATTACGGCATCCGGATAGAGATGTTCGGCGACGAGGTGGATTCGATCGCCCAGATTGATCCGGTTACCGGCCGGACGTTGAAGAAGCATGAGCGCATGCCGATCTACCCCAAGTCCCACTACGTACTGCCCCAGGGACAGCTGATGGATGCGATCGGGTCGATCCGCGAGGAGCTGGAGGAGTGGCGCGGGGAGCTCGACGCCCAGGGCAGGCTGCTCGAGGCGAACCGCGTGTACCAGCGCACCATGTTCGACATCGAGATGATGAAGGAGCTGGGATACTGCAGGGGCATTGAGAACTACTCGCGCCACCTGACCGGGCGCAAACCAGGCGAGCCCCCTCCCACGCTGCTCGACTACCTGCCGCACGATGCCGTGCTGTTCATCGACGAGAGTCACGCGACCATTCCCCAGGTGCGCGGCATGTACTTCGGCGATCGATCCCGCAAAGAGAATCTCGTGAAGTACGGGTTCCGGCTGCCCTCGGCGCTGGACAACCGGCCCCTGAATTTCCAGGAGTTCGAGAGGCGCCTGAACCAGGTCATCTACGTCTCAGCGACCCCCGGCCCCTACGAACTCACTCGAGCCGGCGGTGTCGTTGTCGAGCAGCTGGTGCGCCCGACCGGCCTTACGGACCCGGTGGTCGAGATTCGTCCGGTCGCGGGCCAGGTCGACAGCCTGATGGAAGAGATCCGTGCCCGGGCCGAGCGCAACGAGCGGGTTCTTGTCACGACGCTGACCAAGCGGATGGCGGAGGACCTTGCCGAGTATTACACCGAGATGGGACTGCGGGTGCGTTATCTGCACTCGGAGATCGAGACCCTGGAGCGCATAAAGATACTGCGTGCGTTGCGCGCCGGCGAGTTTGACGCGCTGATCGGGATCAACCTGCTGCGTGAAGGGCTGGACCTTCCGGAGGTCTCGCTCGTTGCCATACTCGACGCCGACAAGGAGGGTTTCCTGCGCTCCACCACGTCGCTCATCCAGACCATGGGACGGGCGGCACGCCACATCAACGGCAAAGCGCTCCTGTTCGCCGACGCCATGACGGATTCGATGCGTTCCGCGATTGAAGAGACCGGACGCCGTCGGAAGACCCAGGAGATCTACAACGAGGAGAACGACATTACGCCGCAGTCCATTCTCAAACCTCTTGATCCGGATCTGTTGCGGATCTACGAAGGGGATTACTATGAAGCGCCGGCTGTTGCCGAGGAAGCGGGACAATACCGTTCCGCCGAGGAGATCGAGGCGGAAATCGGCCGACTGGAGAAGGAAATGAAGGAAGCCGCGCGGGAATTCGAGTTCGAAAGGGCGGCGGCCCTGCGGGATCAGGTCAGGAAATTGAAGAAGATGGCGATGGAATTCATCGAGACACCGGAGAAGCCCTCATGATCCAGCTTGTGCACCGCGCTTCCTCTTTGTCGGGCACCGTTCAGCTGCCCGGCGACAAGTCGATCTCGCATCGCTATGCGATGCTCGCTTCCATTTCGGAAGGGAAATCCGTGATCCGGAACTTCGCGTCCAGCAGGGACTGTCAGAGCACGCTGGGTTGCCTCCGGACGCTGGGTGTCGAGATCACCGGCACAGGAGACCGGGTAGCGGTCAACGGGAGAGGGTTGCGGGGTTTGCGCTCGCCGGGCGCTGTACTCGATGCCGGAAATTCGGGCACGACGATGCGTCTCCTGTCGGGGATTCTCGCAGGGCAGGAGTTTGAATCCGTGATCACCGGCGACGACTCTCTCCGCAAACGGCCGATGGGGAGAGTCATCGATCCACTGCGACTCATGGGCGCCGCGATCGAGTCGAGGGATCGCGGCCTGCCGCCGCTCACAATCCGGGGCGGCAGGCTGAAGGCGGTGCGGTACTCGCTCCCGGTCGCCAGCGCGCAGGTAAAGTCGTGCGTGCTTCTGGCAGGCCTTTACGGGGATGGCACAACCGCCGTAGAGGAGCCCGTCCCGACGCGCGACCACACGGAAATCGCGCTCCGCCAGTTCGGCGCGGAGGTGCGCCAGGAGGGTCGCTGGATCCGGGTCGAGCCGGGACCAGCGCTGAAGGCGCTGCAACTGGAGGTGCCCGGCGACCTCTCGGGTGCGGCGTTTTTTATCGTTGCCGCCTCCATCCTCCCCGGGTCACAGGTCCTGATGCCGCAGGTAAGCCTGAACCGGAGGAGACGGGAGCTCCTGGACTACCTTGTCTCTGCCGGGTTGCAGGTAGCGGTGGAGAGCGAAACGGAGGCGGCCGGTGAACCGCGCGGCGACATCTCGGTTCGTTCTGCGGACGCGGCTCTCCTGAAGGGATTGCCCCCGATCCGCGGAGCGCT
>JAFNAH010000434.1 GCA_017860075.1 Acidobacteriota bacterium
ACCAGAAGGCTTCGGCAGGGCACGCCCCGCAGGGGGGTGAGACTTCGGGGCCGGGGGCTGGAACGGCTTCGGAGAGCAAGGCATCCGGTAAGAAGGAGGACGAAGTTATCGACGCGGAATACGTCGATATGGACGACAAGAAGTAGTTAGTCCGCGCCGCCGGCGCAGACCGGCGTGGTCTATGAATCGGGCCTTCAGCCCTCGTTTACTTTTGCGTGACGCAAACCTGGGGCGAAGCCCCAGGGAACGGGTCCGTGCGCAGAGAAGGGCTGAAGGCCCGCTTCAAATAAAAGTATTAAATGATATATTGACGGTAAACATTGATTAATAAAATAAAATGAACCAGAGAACACGGAAGAATCCCGGGGTTGGAAGTGCGGACACGATATCCTGGACTCCGCCGGTCGATATATACGAGACGGACGATGCCTACTATCTGACGGCCGAACTGCCTGGCGTCGAGCAGCCGGATATCAAAATCGAAGTGACGGGATCGGAGCTCTCGATCAGGGGCGAGCGCCGCTTTTTGCCGCCGTGTGCCGAAGAGAACTACCATCGGCTGGAGACGGTTCGGGGCAGGTTTCGCAGAACGTTCACTCTGCCCGACAAGCTGAACAGCGAAGCGATCACGGCCAATCTCAAGGACGGAGTCCTCGAAGTCCGACTCCCCAAGGCAGGCTCCGAGCGGTCGATAGCGATCCGGCCCGGCACGCCGGCCAACCGATAATCCATGGCCAAGGAAGACTACTACCAGGTCCTGGGCGTCCGTCGTGACGCCAAGGAAGCTGAGATCAAGAAAGCCTACCGTCGCCTTGCCCGCAAGAGCCATCCCGACGTGAATCCTGGCGACAAGTCCGCCGAGGAGAGGTTCAAGAGGATCCAGGAAGCGTACGACGTTCTAAGCGACCCGAAGAAACGGTCGATGTACAACAAGTACGGCTTCTACTCAGAGAACTTCAAGGAGCCTCCGGGCGGGGGAGCGTGGGCCGGCACGGGAGATCCCAGAAGCGGCGGCGGCTTCGATTTCTCGGGGTTCGACTTCGAAGGAGCGACCGGGGAGGGGGGCAGTTTCCGCGAGGTCTTCTCGGAGCTGTTTGGGGGGAGCCAGCGTGCTCGTGCTGCCGGCCCCGCCAAAGGCGAGGATATCGAGCATCACATGAACATTTCGTTCATGGAGTCGATCCAGGGACTTTCGCCTCGCCTCGCGGTCAATCGGAGTGAAGCCTGCGGCACCTGCCAGGGAACGGGCGCGGACCGGAGCAGGGGCCTGCGTGTGTGCACCAACTGTCAGGGGACCGGCAAGGAGTCGAAGGCGCGCGGCATAATGCGATTCTCGTCCCCCTGCCGTGTGTGCGGCGGATCCGGGCAGGTCGGCCTGCCGTGCGGTGTATGCGGAGGGTCCGGGAGGGTCCAGGTGCAGGACACAGTCACGGTGCGGATTGCCCCCGGCGTGGACAACGGATTCCGGATGAGAGTCGCGGGCAAGGGGCAGGCCGGCCGCGGAGGCGGGCCGCCCGGGGACCTGTACCTGGTTATTTCAGTGCGGCCGCACGAGTTCTTCGCGCGCCAGGGGAACGACATCCACTGTGTTCTCCCGATCACTGTCACGGAGGCGGCGCTCGGCACAAAAGTCGAGGTTCCAACCGTTGACGGCAGGACGCTTCTCAGGATTCCGCCGGGGACGCAGAGCGGGCAGAAGTTCCGGCTCAGGGGCAAGGGCGCTCCGTCGCTGCGTGGGGAAGTGCGCGGCAACCAGATCGTCGAAGTGCGCGTCGTTGTGCCGCGCGCAGCCGACGAGCGGTCCAGGGAGATCCTGCGCGAACTGGCGCGGCTGAACCCTGAGGACCCGCGCGCGAATCTGATGTCCTGAGGCAGTTTCTCACGCCTCGGCGCTCGGCAGCGCCGGGGTGCAGAATGGGAGAGCTTGACTCTCCCCGTCGAGGTGAGTTGTGAGTCCGCGCAAGAAAACCGGTTACGTAATCGGGACGGTCGCCGAGTCTTACGGGATTCACCCGCAGACGCTGCGGCTCTATGAACGGCTGGGTCTTCTGAAGCCGTCGCGCAGCATGGGGAATACCAGGTACTATACCGACCGGGACCTCAAGCGGCTGGAGGTGATCCTGAACCTGACGCGCGAAATGGGAGTGAACCTGGCGGGTGTCGAAGTCGTGCTCAACATGCGCGAGAAGATGGAGCGCATGCAGAGAGAGATCGAGGAACTGGTCGCCTTTGTCCGGGAGCACATCGGCGGGGTGTCGGATGCCCCGGCCCGGGATGCGCTCGTACGTGTTCCCGGGCTGAAGATTATCCGCAGCCGGATATCGACAAAGGAATGAAGAGATGGTCGGATTGAGTGCCTTTTGCATGGCCCTGCTTGTGCAGGCGGCGGGACAGGCGCCGGCTGGGGCGCCTTCGTACACGCAGACCTACGAGGTGATATTGCGCGGCGAGCCTGCGGGGACCGAGACCGTGTCGGAGAGGACGGAAAAGAACGGCAACCTCGTTTCGACCTCCGAGCACGAAATTCTCGTCAGCGACGGGCTCGAGACAAAGCGGGTGGCTTTCACTGCCGAACTGGTACTGGCGAAGGGATCACAGGCGCCGGTGCGTTACGAGCTTCGATACACCTCGGGCGAGTCTCACGATTCCTGCCTGGTCACGGTCGCGGGGAATCAATTGGTCCGGACGCTGGTACGCGGCAGCCGGAAGAGCGAAACCGCGACCCCGCTGCAGCCCTCGATGGTCATCCTCGAATCGAACGTGTACCACCTCTACGAGCAACTCGCGCGGAGGTACGATACCAAGAAAGGGGGCCGGCAGATCTTCCAGGCCTATCTGCCTCCCGTCGGATCCGACATACCGGCTGCCCTGACCCTGTTGAGCGAGGACGATGTCACGACGCCTGCGGGCGTGATCCAGGCCCGAAATTTCAAGTTCGAGTTTGTCGGCCTCACGAACGCGCTGCTGAGCGTTGACAAATCGGGGCG
>JAFNAH010000435.1 GCA_017860075.1 Acidobacteriota bacterium
GATACGTGATGCCCCACCGCGAGGTTCTCGACCGGTTGCTGGCGTGACTTGACGCAATCGAGGAAATTGCGCACGTGAGCAGGCCGCGCATCGGGGCTTCCCGGGTACTTCTGGGCTTCAAGGCTTTTCTTCTTCGGCTCGGGAATGATCTCCCAGCCCTGGTCGTCGAGGATCATCGTTCCCTCGGTACCGCTGAAGGAGATGCCCCAGGGCCGGCCGTTCAGGCCGACGCCGATTCCGACTTTGTGTTCCCAGACCAGGGTGTAGCTCGGGAACTCATAGACGGTTGTCTGCGTGTCAGGGGTTTCGGAATTATCCGTCAGGACATACTTGCCGCCGCTGGACATGACCGACTTGGGCAACTCAGGGCCCATGGCCCATAGCATGACGTTGATCAGGTGGACTCCCCAATCGGTCATGAGCCCGCCTGCGTAATCCCAGAACCACCGAAAGTTGAAATGGAAGCGGCTCGGGTTAAACGGGCGTTTGGGCGCAGGCCCCAGCCAAATGTCGTAATCGACTCCCGGCGGCGGGTCACCGTCAGGCGGGTTGCCGATGCTGCCGAGCCAGTCATGGTAGGCCCAGCCGCGGACGGTGCCCACCTTGCCGAGCTTGCCTGCCTGAACAAACTCCACCGCCTTGGCCCAGTGCTCACCGCTCCGCCATTGCGTGCCCATCTGGACTACACGGTCATGCTTCCTGGCGGCTTCGAGCATCGCCCGGCCTTCCGCGATGCTCGTCGCCAGCGGCTTCTCGACATAAACGTCCTTACCCGCCTGGCAGGCCATGACAGTCGGCAACGCGTGCCAGTGATCCGGCGTGGCGACGATCACGGCATCGACATCTTTCCGATCGAGAACGCGCCGAAAATCCTTCACCGTATCGGGAGCCTTGTCGCGTTTGTTCGCCACTCCCGAGACACCTTTCGCGATCATCGCGTCATCGACGTCGCAGATGACCGCACAGTCCACTTCAGCATTGCGAAGGAAGGTATCCAGGTCCCCCCTGCCCATGCCGCCGGACCCGATGAGTGCGACGCGGATCCGGTCGTTCGGGCCGACGCCTGTCTGGCCGGACGCATATCGAGGTTTCAAGGCGCCCATCATGATGGGCGCTGCCGCGACGACTGACTTTTCCATGAATCTGCGGCGCGAAAGCAAATGGGACTGAATCATGCCGGAATTCGTATTTGGGCTCATGCACCCAGTCTAGCACACGGAATTGGAATTTCAGGGTCTGACCCTGAAATTCCAATTTCGGGGGTGACGATGGGCCCGATCGCGCTATTATGAGGGGCCATGGGTGAACGATTTCTGCAGCGTTTGCTGGCGACCGTGGGGCAGGTCCACGGCAAGGAAGGCCGCACGGCGCTCCTGATGTTTTTCTACTCGTTCCTGGCGATGATGACCTGGAACGTCGTCAAACCTGTCACCCGCTCCAAGTTCATCACGCATCTTGGTGCCGCCAACCTGCCCTACGTGCAACTCGCCGCCGGACTCCTGGTCGGGATTTTGATGGCGGGTTACGCCTGGCTCGTAAGCCGCCTTCCGCGACGCTGGTGTATCCCGATTGTGCAGGCAGGCATTGCGGCTCTGCTGGTCATCTTCTATTTCCTCTTCCGGACAGGCGAAGAATGGGTTTCGGTCGCGTTCTACCTCTACGGCAATACGATGCTGGGCATCCTGCTCATAAGCCAGTTCTGGACCGTCGCCAACGTGGTTTACGATCCGCGCCAGGCCAAGCGGCTCTTCGGGTTCATCGGCGGAGGTGCCTCGCTCGGGGGGATCGCCGGTTCCTTCGTCACCGACCAACTCGCCAGACCCCTCGGGACCAACAACCTTGTCCTGATCGCCGCCGGTGTCATGTTGCTCTGCGTCACGGTCGTGGTGCTCGTTGTCAGCAGGGAGAGGATCGCAGACGATACGATGATGGCAGCGACGGAACAAGAAAAGGGCGTCGGGGCCAAACGCGCTCTTGAACTGCTCCGACAGTCCAAACACCTGCAGATGATCGCCCTGGTGATAAGCTTTGCAGCGATCGGCGCGGCGATCATAGAACAGCAGTTCAACATGGCCCTGGATGCGTCTTACGGACCGGATGAAACCAATGCGATCACCGCGATCCTGGCGCGGGTCCAGTTCTGGGCGTCCGTCGCCGGCTTCGGCATCCAGATCCTCCTGACCAGCCGGATCCATCGCTATCTCGGAATCGGGTTTGCCCTGCTGCTCCTCCCTTTCAGCCTGGGAACTACCGCGTTCATTATGCTGTTCAACGCGGCGATCTGGGCGCCCGCGCTTGCCCGCGCCCTCGACACTTCGCTGCGCTACACCGTCGACAAGACCACCCGTGAAATCCTCTACATGCCGCTGCCCGCCGAGATGAAGTTCGAGGCGAAGCCTTTCGTAGACGTGACCGTCGATCGATTTGCCAAGGGCCTGGGAGCGGTGCTGCTGCTGTTCCTGATCAAGCCCTGGGGGCTGGCCCTCGGTTGGCAACAGGTCAGCTACGTGAGCATTCTGATCACGGCGATCTGGATATTCGTCGCCTTCCGCGCCAAACTAGGCTACCTGGCGGCCTTCCGCCACAGCATCGAGACGCAGGAAATGAAGCCCGCGGAGGTCCGGCTGGCAGCCGCGGATCTCTCCACTATCGAGACCCTCCTTCAGGAACTGGCGAGCCCCGACGAGCGCAGGGTGGTATATGCCATCGACGTGCTGGAGGCGTTGGATCGGCGTCACCTGATCACTCCCCTTCTGCTCCACCACGAGTCTCCCGCCGTGCGGGCCCGCGCACTCAACCTGTTCGGCTCGATGCCCGCGGAAACCGCAGCGCGCTGGCTCCCTGCCATCCAACGCATGCTGGGAGACGAAAGTCCCGAGGTAAGAGCCGCCGCAGTCGGAGCTCTGGCAACGATCCGCGACGAAAAGGTTACGGATCTCGTGCGGCCGCTGCTGCAGGACAACGATGTCCGCATCGCCATGATGGC
>JAFNAH010000046.1 GCA_017860075.1 Acidobacteriota bacterium
AAATCAAACCGATCCTTCACCGCCGGGTAGGTCGCGAGCCGCTGTGCCGGAGTATCTCTTCCCGAGGCTCCCTTGTGGCAGCGTGTACAGTCAACGGCCTGTGAGCTGTGACAATCGGTGCAGCCCAGGGCTTGCCTGGCCGGCACGACCTCGTGGTGGATGGAGGAATACATCCTGGTCTCCACGAAGCCGTACTTGCCCGAATAGGGGAGCCCCGACCGTTTCATTCCTTCGACAAGCGCCTTGGCCCAATCGAAGTCGACCCAATAGTTCTCTGTGAAATTGGGCAAAGCCAGGGTGCTGTTCTCGGTGTCGTAGGGCTGGACCGCGGTGTGCGCCTTGAACGGGAAGATGCGCGCCGCCGGGCTGCGCTTCTCGCCAACCGGGGCATTCAGGATCACCGGGGCGGAGGCATCAATCTTGCCTCCCACGAGCGAAGCGTTGCGCGTTCCGTCATACCAGAGGTAGGTGGGCACAAGATCCTTCCCCCAGGTAAGTGCCCCGAACTTCTTGTCATAGGTCTGCATCCCATACCGGTCGACGCCTTCGGGGAGATTGCGCCCGGCGGTCGAATAGTCGCGGCGCAGCAGGGTGGGCGTCTGACGGGCGTAGGTCGGGATATGGCACGTCTCGCATGCAACATGCGCGATGTGCTTATCCAGGTGGCGGCTGAGCTGGCCCGCCACGCCGTGGGGCGTCGCGCCGTGGCAATCCTCGCAGCCGACACGGGCTTCCACGGCGGGAGCTGTCAGGGACATCCCGGCGATCCTGTGTTTTTTGGTGGTATGGCAATCCTGGCATCGCATGTCCAGCGCCCCCATGTGCATGTCGGTGGGGGCATTCGATTCCGCCAGCACCGGTTCCAGGTCTCCATGTTTGGCGTTGGGGGCGCCGCCGCTGTAGAAGTGACAGGAACCGCAAGCCCGCCGCGAGGGGCGCCCTACCTTGGCCGAGATCGCGACCAGATCCACAGACGGGTCGGGGAAGCCTCCCCTCTTGGGGTCTTTCCGGTAGCCACCCGTCGTGTCGTGGCAGACCAGGCAATCGATGTTGGCCGGATTCGAAAAATCATAGCGGTCATCGACGCCGCCGTAACCTATGTGACAGGACATACACTGCTGCCGGTTCGAGCCGATGGCGATGCAGTAATTGTTCACCATGAGCCTCAGGCTGATGTCGGTCCGATGCTCATAGCCTGCCAGTGTCGGAGAGGATCCCTTCCAGTTCCAGTGAGCGGTCTTCAACAGGTCCTGCCCCACCTTGGGGTGACAGGACAGACATGCTCGCGTAACGTCCTGAGGGCTGGGCTTGCCGCTGAACGAGACCAGTTTGGAATGGTCCGGCGTCCAGGGATGATGGCAGTCGGCGCATTCAGTCGGCGCAGAGGTCGGTTTCGCCTGACGTTCGTGACAGCCGATGCACTGACGATGGTAGGCTCCCTTGAGCCCGATGCGAGCGGGACTGTCCTCTTCGTTGGGCAGCCCGTGGCAACGTGCGCAACTCTGCGGCTCGTGACCCGCCATGTTGTCGTGGCAGGCGGAGCATGGACCGCCCAGTTTGATTTCTATCGACGCATGCAGCTCTTTGATATCGGTCCCTACGCGATCCTTCTCGTCACTCGAATATCGGTGGTGGCATGTCCCGCAATCCCCCCCCGTCAACCCGTCGTGGATGCGGTGAGAAAAGGCTACTGGCTCGTAGTCGTCGGCCTTGGTCTTCAACACTGCGCTGTCCAGCAGGTAGAAGTTCTTGTAGGCGGAGGGGCGCTGCGGATAGGCAGATCCCGGGGTACCCGCGAAAGAAACACCCGGTTCTGCACGGACGCGCCTTACCTCCTGAACCGTGTTCACGGAAGCCTGGATGGCCTCGATGTGCACAACGCTGTAAAGCCCGATGAAAACGACCAGGCAGCCGATGGCGGTGCCACGGATCGCCCAGGTCCAGAATGGGCTGACCGTCCTTTCGCGCTCTTCACGCATCCGGGCCAGTTGGACCTCGAGAGTCGGCACATAGCCCGGCAGGATCGGGAAAAAGGTTACGAAAAAGCGGTAGCAGAACAGGATGCTGGAGACGATGGCGATCGTCATCGCGATCTCCCCGACCGACGGGAAGTAGGCCTTGGTCAGGTACGGGGGATTGTACGCGACGAGGAATACATTGATGCGGTTCAGTACCACCCCGAAGATGACCAGGGAGACGGCGAAGAAGAGCCACCCCATGGAGCGTCGAACCGCTTTGATGAGGAAGAGCAGGAACGGGGCAACTACGCCCAGCAGGATCTCGATTGCCAGCGAAGTGGTGGAGGCCGGGTGTTCGAGAAAATTCAGCTGATCGTGGCGGACAATCAGGTCCCCGATCTTCACAGCGCCGTAGATCCCGAGGAACCAGGGGATCATGCGGGCCATGGGTTGCAGGAGATCCATCTCCGGGTTGCGGCCGAAACTGATGTTGGCGTAGATGGATTCCAGGATGACCATCGGGAATCCAACCATGATCGCGGAGAGCAGGAACAGGACGGGGAGGATGGGTGTGTACCACAGCGTGCTCATCTTCGACGGGGAGATCAACATCAGTGATCCCAGGGACGACTGGTGCATGAAGGAGAGCACCACGCCGGCCACGATGAACATGGGCAGGGCGATCTTTACCACGGAATACATCGTGGCGAGCGGTTTCTCGACCTTCTTGAGCAGCGCCGCGCCCCACTCGTCCCGATCGATGCGGGCCCTCAAGCCTTCCAGAAACGCCGGGCTCATCTCCACGCTCAACACGACGAGGTAAGCGCAGACACACATGCCGACCTCGAAGAGCACCGAGTTCCCCTGCCAATTGAAAACCGGGCGCCAGATATTCCAGTAGCGGCCCAGGTCGAAACTCAGGGCGATGGCTACCCAGAGGTAGCCCAGGAATGCCGTGAGGATGGCAGGGCGAAGCAGGGCCTTGTACTTCTTCTGGCCGAAGATGTCGACCAGGGCAGCCGTAGTGAAACCGCCTGCAGCCAGGGCGACACCGCAGGCCACGTCGAAGGCGATCCAGATCCCCCACGGATTGTGGTTATCAAGGTTGGTCACCGTCCCCAACCCGAGGAACATGCGCGTGATTCCAAAAGCGAAACCGCAGCCCATGAAAATCAGGAGGGTCAACGTCCCGAAGGTGAAGAACGGCTTTGTAACCCGATGCGGGCGATCGCCGTGGAGTGCCGGTGTCATTCTGCACCTCCCTCGGGCCCGCGACCCGGGTATCGGCCTGCACTCACGTCCGGAAGGTCATCAGGGCGCTGCAGGTTGCGATACCACAGGTAGGAAAGGAGGCCGTAGAACGCTATCGGGATCATGCCGTATCTGAAGATGCCATGCTGAATTTCCTCGGTCAGGCGGGGCGGAGCCGTACCCGGCAGATCGAGGAGCCCGATCTCCTTCACCGGACGGCCGGCCAGGTAAAGCCAGGATGTGCCACCCACCTCGTTTTCCCCGTACACATGGTTGATGTAGCGATCCGGGCGCCTCTTCAGGCGATCCTTGGCCATGGCCAGCAACTCCGCGCGGCGGCCGAACACCAGGGCTTCAGTAGGGCAGGAGGACGCGCAGGCAGGATTGGCCCCGGTGCCCCTGACACGGTCGGCACAGAACTCGCACTTGCGCACCCGGGGCGTGAGCGCCTCCTGAAACTCATAGGCCGGGATTTCGAACGGGCAGGCGACCTGGCAGTACCGGCATCCGATGCAGATGGTGGGATTATAAACCACTGCACCGTCGGCCGATTTTCTCAACGCCCCTACAATGCAGGCCGAGACGCAGGAGGGGTCAAGGCAGT
Organism: Acidobacteriota bacterium; assembly: GCA_017860075.1. GTDB lineage: Bacteria > Acidobacteriota > UBA6911 > UBA6911 > UBA6911 > JACADW01. Next base: position 3,814 of record JAFNAH010000046.1, read on the forward strand.
GCATGCACTGCACCTTGGCATAAGTCTGGGGCACTCCGGCCTGATCCGGCGAAGGGCTCCCCGGGATCTGATTCACTACGGTAAATGCATTCTCGCTAGGCCGGCGGAAAGTACGAAGCGCTTCCCGGTCTGAAAAGGATTCGGCCGTGCGCGGCAGGTTATTTCGGCGATTGCACGCCTCTTCGCACTTCCGGCACCCGATGCAGAGCGTGGTGTCGACCAGCACCCCCGCATATTGGGGGGAGGGCGCTTTCTTTTCCTCTTGAGATTGGGCGGCCCCCATCGCCAGGGATTGAGCAGAGGCTCCGGCGGTCGCCGCGAATCCCAGCTGGAGAAGAGCGCGTCGATTCAACTTTCTATTCATACACGTCACCTGAATTCGGTTGAGCCCGGCATTGTTCACTGACTGCGGCCGCGGTCGGTGGCCGCGCTACTGTGTGGTGCCTGGCGCGGCAGGCTGTGACTGCAAAAACGTCTGTGCGAACCCGGTCCACAGATTGTCGTCCGCCTCCTGCAACTGGCCTTCCACCAGCGGGATCGACCCGGGCACTGCGGCCGAATCACCGGGCAGCGAAGCCAGCAACTGCTGCAGACGGGCAATCTCCATCTGGTACCACGCGGCCGCCTTGTCGCCGATCTTCATCTCAGCCAGGTCATCGGCAAGCTGGTCGGGCTTCATCGAACATACCCACCCGTTTTCGTATGTATGCAGTTCGAGCCAGTCCAGATGATGCGGCAAGTCGGTGTTCAGGTTCTGCACGACACCCGAGACCGGCGCGTGGAAGGTGGCGGTGCGTCCGCCCTGCCGGATGCTGAACAGCGGATCCCCTTTCCTGATCCTGGCGCCCTCGGCGGGCAGTTCGATCCCATCGATGTGGCCGATCATCTTGCGGGCAAAATCGTCCATCCCAAGGCGCACGATGCCCGGCACCGTGACGCTCACCCAGACATGTCCGCCGGAAATGAACATGCCCGCCGGAAGGCGGAACTCATGCGCCCGCAGCCGCTCCGTCGTGACCACACGGACCGTGGGTGACAGGCCCTTCTGCATGCGATCGTGGCGGCGAATCAGGCATTTCCTGGTGAAGTCCACCAGCTCGTCTTCGGTGAACGGCTTCTGAACATAGTCCATGGCGCCGTATTTCATCGCATTCACGGCAGATTCGATCGTAGCGTAGCCGGTGATGACGACGACATCCGATTCCGGGCTGAAATGCTTCACGCCTTTCACGACGTCCAGGCCATCCATTTCCGGCATCTTCAGATCGGTGAAGACAAAGTCATACTTGTTTCGCTGGACGAGGCCCAGCGCCTCGCGTCCGCTTTCGACGGTGTCGATCGCATAGCCGGCAGCTACCAGGATCTTCCTGAAGCTGTCGAGGACGATCGCCTCGTCGTCAACGGCCAGGATTCGTGCCGCGGGCCTGGGCACCTCGACCCGTTTGAGCGATTTCGCTTCGTTGGTGAAATCGAGGCGCAGGCCGATATCCAGCGCGGCAAGCCGTTCCTTGCGTTCCTTGGCCTCGCGCATCCGCTTCGTAAAATACCTGATCAGCAGATCGATGGCGATGAACGCCACGATCATCAGAACCACAAGAACAGGAACCATATTTGCCACCTCTCTGTATCAACGAAGATGGGACGCTGATAGGCACCGACGGATGCCGATCGAACGTGATTGCCCGATCTGCGTCCGGAGTTCTTGCCGCCAGATATGTTCCGCGTCCAGAAATGATTTCCCCTGACTCATCTATCAGTAATCCCGGCTAGCTCCTGCCGGTCGGGAGCAGAATGCGGAAGGTCGTCCCCTTGCCCACTTCACTCTCGACTTCGATACGCCCGTTGTGCTTCTCGACGATCCCCCATGCCACTGCCAGACCCAGACCGGTCCCTTTTGGCCCCTTGGTCGAGAAGAAGGGGTCGAAGATCTTCGGCAGGTTCTCCCGCGCTATGCCGCAACCGGTGTCGCAGACGCGGATTTCGATCTTTTCATGCTGCGCGGGCGCAGTTGCATCGTCCTCCGCCAGCTGCGCAGTCAGCATAAGCGTACCGCCGTTTTCGTCCATGGCATCATTGGCATTCAGCAGCAGGTTAACCAGGACCTGCTGGATCTGATTGGCGTCCGCATATATCTTCGGAAGGTCGGCGCGGACATCCTTCTTCAGCTCGACGCGCAACGGGTCTATCTGTGTCTGTACGATTCGAATGGCGCGCTCGAAGATCTCCCCGATGTCGCTCTCGTGCTTTTCCGGCGGCGACTGACGGGCAAAGTCCAGCAGCCCCTGCACGATCCCCCGGCAACGCTTGGTCTCGCGCACGATCACTTCCAGGTCTTCTTTGAACTCAGGCTTGTCCTGTGCGCGCTTCAGCAGGAAACTGCTGTAACTCAACACGCCTGTGAGCGGATTGTTGATTTCGTGTGCCACTCCCGCGGCCAGTTGGCCGACGGCGGCCAGTTTTTGCGACTGGTAAACCTGCCGCTGCGCTTCCGAGAGCTTTTGCGTCATCTCGTTGAACGAGCTGGCCAGCTGTCCGATTTCGTCGCGTTTGTTGAACGCGATCTTGTAGTTGAGATCGCCGGCTGCCACCTTGCGCGTTGCCGCCACGATCTCATGCACCGGCTTGAGCACGATCTGGTTGACGAGCAGGTAGATCATCAGGCTTACCGAGGCGATCGCCACCACACCGAACAGCAGCAGGCGATTCTGGCCGGCCTGAGTTTCCCTGTCCACGTCGCGCAGCGACATCGAGATATCCACCACTCCCAGCACCTTCTTCCCGGGATCATGGGCGTGGCAATCGCTTTGCCAACAGCTCTGCTCGTTGTAGACCGGGTTGATGATACTCAGGATGCGATCGCCGCCTGCCGGCCGGAAGATACGGGTGCGATCCGGAATATCGAGCTTCTCCAGCGGCTGATTCGCCGCGTGACACGCGTAGCAGGCCTCAGCTTTCTTGTCGACCATACGTCCGACATCTGCAGGGTCCGTCGAGACAATGATCGCGCCCTCCTTGTTGAAGATGCGTACCTTCTGGATGCCTTCCTGCTTGCCGATCGTGGTGATGATGCGATGCACCGATTCCCGCTGATTCAGCAGCATGTCATACCGGGTACTGCTCTTAACCGTCTCGCTCAACTGATTCGCGCTGAGCCGCAACTCGCTGATGAGCTGCTTCTGACTGGCTCGCAGAGTCACGAAGGAGAAGATGCCTATGATGACAAAGGCGACGCTGCCCACCGCCACGATGAGCTTATAGCTTATTCTAGTGACCATAGAAAATTCCGATCAAGGTTGGCCTCCTGATCATGGATCACCGTCCGACTGCCTGTGATGGGAGCACCTCAAAGGGTGTCGCCGACGAGGAAGAGACAGACTGATACATAAGCATAGCAGGACTGGCGGGCACAAGTCAGGGAAAAATCCGGCGCCGCATAAGACCCCTGTTTGGCCCTTTACCCGGACTTGGAAGTGGACCTGGACCGGCACTTGTCGCGCAGCCGCAACCGCAAATAGAATACCGTCCGGAGAACATGCTGGATCTGGTCGACCCCGCGAAGTACCTCAGCGCTCTGAAGCATATCTACACCTTAACCGGACCCGGCCTTGCGGGACGATCCGGGGATGAGATGGCCTCCGGAGATGCCGCGCCGACTCCGCGCTCTCGGCGATTCTGCGCCGGCAAGTGGTGCCGGGGCGAAGCCTGCAGCGATCGCGACCCCGAAGATGAGCCGCAGCGTTACACTCCGCCGCCGAGCACCTTGTAGAGGGTCACGAGATTGTTTAGACGCTGCTGGTGAAATACGACCAGGATCTGTTGAGCGGCAAACAGCGACCGCTGGGCAACAAGAACGGTCAGGTAGCTGTCGATCCCTCCCTTATATCGTGCCTCGGAAAGTCGGTAGGCCTCCTCGAGGGTGTTCACCAGGGACTGCTGCGCGTCCTGCTGCGCCACCAGCGTTGCCCGCAGGGCCAGAGAGTCACTCACTTCTCTGAAGGCCGTCTGTATCGCTTTCTCATACCCTGCTACGGCCATATCCCGTTGCACCTCAGCTATCTTGTAGTTGGCCTGGCGGGTGCCATAGTCGAATATCGGCAAAACCGCCTGAGGAGCGAGGTTCCAGGTTCCGGCCGCCGGCTTGAAGAGATTGGTGAGATCACTGCTGGCGATTCCTGCGGCGGCGGTCAGCGAAATACGC
>JAFNAH010000436.1 GCA_017860075.1 Acidobacteriota bacterium
GTGGATCTGGATGAGAACGTCCATCTTCAGGATGTCGCCGGTGGGCTTGCGCGTGAACTTGTAGGCACCGTGGCTGGTGCCGATGGCGATGGCCAGCGCGTCGACACCGGTTCGCTGCACGAATTCCTCCGCTTGCACCGGGTCGGTCACATGAGCCAGCGCATCCACGCCTGCACCATGTCCGTCCTCGATTCCGCCGAGCACGCCGATCTCACCCTCGACGGTGACGCCTTTGGCATGAGCCATCTCTACCACCTTGCGGGTAGTCTCGATGTTGTAATCAAAAGTCGAAGGGGTCTTGCCGTCGGGCATCAGCGATCCGTCCATCATGACGCTGGTGAAGCCCATGTCGATCGCAGACTTGCAGGTTTCCGGGCTGTTGCCGTGGTCAAGGTGCAGAGCAACCGGGATTTCCGGGTAGAGTTCAGCGGCTGCCAGCATGAGGTGATAGAGGAACCGGTCCTGCGAATAGCTGCGTGCACCCCGGCTGGCCTGGATGATGACGGGCGATTTTGTCTCGCGCGCCGCCTCCATGATGGACTGGATCTGCTCCATGTTGTTGACGTTGAAGGCGCCCACGCCATAACCACCCCTGGCCGCCTCGTCCAGCAATTGTCGCATTGTAACTAGTGGCATCTATTTCTCCTGTTTACATGAATAACAACGGACACGCTCCTGAAAATTGCCCGCGGAATAATAACATCCTCCGTGTCGCTTTTCAGGTAATCCGGCGCGCATCTGTGCACATATTTGACAGAAGGGCGCTTACCCGATATAAATTTGTGGGACGCCCCGCGGGGGCGGCTCGGGTGGAGGTTTCCGGGAGTCAGGATGTCTTTTCGGGCGCACAGGTGAACGCCTGCCCGGCACACAGGGAGCGTCGGCCGCGGTTGTAGCCAAATTGGAGTACTGCAACCCGGCCAAGAGCGTCAAAGACCGTATCGGCCTCTCCATGATCGAAGCGGCGGAGGGTGCAGACCGTATCAAGCCGGACACGATCCTGGTGGAGCCTACCAGCGGCAACACCGGAATCGCGCTCGCCCTGATCGCGGCGGCGCGCGGGTACAAGTTGAAGCTGACGATGCCGGAAACGATGAGCCGTGAACGCAGGATGCTGCTGCGGGCCTACGGCGCGGAACTGATCCTGACTCCGGGGAGCGAGGGGATCCGCGGATCCATCCGCAAAGCTGAGGAGTTGGTATCGAGTGATTCCCGCTACCTGATGCTCAACCAGTTCGAGAACCCGGCAAATCCCGAAGTGCACCGGCGCACGACCGCCGAGGAGATATGGCGCGACACGGATGGGCAGGTCGACATCCTGGTTTCGGGCGTCGGCACCGGCGGGACGATCACCGGGATCGGCGAGGTGATCAAGGAGCGCAAGAGTTCGTTCAAGTGCGTAGCCGTGGAGCCCGCAAGCTCGCCGGTGCTCTCCGGAGGAAAGCCCGGACCGCATATTATCCAGGGGCTTGGAGCCGGATTTGTGCCTCCGGTCCTGAACGTGAATATCATCGATGAGGTCATCCCGGTGCAGGGGGAAGATGCCCTCGACACCGCACGCCGCATGGCCCGGGAAGAGGGTCTCCTGGTGGGGATTTCGTCGGGAGCGGCGACCTGGGCGGCGCTGCAGGTGGCACGACGCGCTGAAAACGCGGACAAGCTTCTAGTCGTGATCATCCCTTCGTTCGGGGAGCGCTACCTGAGCACGGCTCTATATCAGCATCTGGCCGACTGAGGCACCCGGAATTCGACAACCCTGCGTCTGCAGCGCGGGTCCGCGCCGCCGGCGCGGACCGCGCACTGCCGGGCGCCGCACGCCCGCCTGAACCCGTTCGTCTCACAGTAGACGAAGGGCTCCAACTCTGCGATCATTGCCGGGGCAAAACGGGTACGCTGGAGCGTCCCGCCGCAGATCGGCTATGAAGTCACCCCTCTGCGAACGGCAAGCTCTCGCTCACTCCCCACGGCCCAGCTCTGTGATCGGCACTGCAGACCGAGCGCATGAAATAGCGCAGCTTCGGCATCCCGGGTCGTAGTAGACTGTTGCGTTTTACCGTCATTCAAACAAGGAGAAATCATGCACCCCAAGATCGATTCGATACGTGCTCTGGAAATCATAGATTCGCGCGGTAACCCCACCGTCCGCGTCACAGTAACCCTCTGTAATGGCCTATGCGCTTCCGCATCGGTTCCCTCGGGCGCGTCCACGGGCGAGAACGAGGCGGTCGAACTGCGCGACGGCGACAAGAGTCGCTATGAAGGCAAAGGCGTCCTGAAGGCGGTCGCCAATGTGAACGAGAAGATCGCGCCGAAGGTCACAGGCATGGACCCCCGGCACCAGGCCGAGATCGACCGTCTGATGATTGAGCTCGACGGCACACCCAACAAGGGAAAACTCGGCGCCAACGCGATCCTTGGTGTTTCGATGGCCGTCGCCCGGGTTGCGGCGCAGTGGTGCAACCTCCCGTTGTATGCCTACCTGGGTGGACCGGGTGCCCGGCGCCTCCCGATGCCGATGATGAACATCCTGAACGGCGGCAAACATGCCGACAACAGCGTCGACTTCCAGGAGTTCATGGTCATGCCCGTCGGTATGCCGACTTTTGCAGAGGCGATGCGCGCCTGCGCCGAGGTGTTTCACTCGCTCAGGAAGATCCTGAAGTCGAAGAATTACGCCACCGGTGTAGGAGACGAGGGCGGTTTCGCCCCCAACCTGGGCAGCAACGATGAAGCATGCGAGGTCATCGTACAGGCGATCGAGGCCGCCCGCTACAAGCCCGGGAAGCAGATCGCTATCGCCCTGGACCCCGCAGCCAGCTCGTTCTTCGAAAAGGAAGCCTACGATCTGGCCAAGTCCGGGCAGGGCAGGAAGAGCACCGACGAGATGATCGCCCTGTGGGGCAGCTGGATTCAGAAGTACCCGATTGTTTCCATCGAGGACGGCCTGGCCGAGAACGACTGGGATGGATTCCACAAGATGACGACGGGACTCGGCTCGAAGATCCAGATCGTAGGCGACGACCTTTTCGTTACCAACACCCGGTTCGTGGCGCGCGGGATAGCGGAAAAGAGCGCCAACTCGGTCTTGATCAAGTTGAACCAGATCGGCAGCGTCACCGAGACCATCGAGACCATCGACATGTGCCGCAAGGCGGGTTGGGGATTCGTCATTTCCCATCGCTCGGGAGAAACCGAGGACACCTTCATGGCGGATTTCGCGGTCGCCATGGGAGGCGGCCAGATAAAGAGCGGGTCGGCCTGCCGCAGCGAGAGGATCGCAAAGTACAACAGGCTGATTGAAATCGAATCCGAGCTCGGCACCGCAGCGATCTTCGATAATCCGTTCAAGCGGAGCTGACTGATCCTTCCGGCGCTGTCAGGACAGGGGACCTCCGGTCCAAACGGAGGCCCCTGCGGGCGTGCCGCCTTCTGACGTGATCACGGGAGTAGACGGGAGATGCCATGAAAACAAGGAACCGCAGGCAATTTCTGCAGGATTCCGCGGCGATCGGTGCTGCTGCGGGTCTTTCAGTCCTCCGCCCCGAAAGGCTGGCGGCGCAGAGTGCAGCATCGGCGACCAGGGTCTCCGGCAGCAACGATCGCATCCGCGTCGGCCTGATCGGC
>JAFNAH010000047.1 GCA_017860075.1 Acidobacteriota bacterium
CTTTGACGGATGGCAGATTCAGAAGAACAGGCCCACCATACAGGGAATACTGCGCGACGCGATCCTGAAAGTGACGGGCGAACATGTAAAGCTCCACGGAAGCGGCAGGACCGATGCCGGCGTGCACGCACGCAGGATGATCGCCAACTTCCACACCATGTCTCATGTCCCCGCACCCGCGTTTGCCCGCGCGCTCAACCGGCTGCTTCCTCCGGAAATCCGTGTGCTCGCCTCCCAAAGAGCGGCCCACGACTTTCATGCCCGCCTCTCGGCCCGCTCGAAGACCTACCGCTACCGGGTCTACCTCGGGCCGGTCATGCCGCCGCACCTGGCGCGGGAGAGTTTTCATTACCCCTATCCTGTCGATGTGCGTGCCATGAAGCAGGCCGGCTCGACGCTTACCGGGGAGCACGACTTTGGCAGTTTCGCGAAGCAGAGCGGCATGGTGAGAGCCGCAGCCAATCATCCCGTCGATCGATCAACGGTGCGCCGACTCCTCCGAATCGATGTGAAACAGAACGGCCATGAACTGACTTTCACCGTGGAGGGAACGGGCTTCCTGCATCACATGGTAAGAAACATCGTGGGCACGCTGCTCGAACTGGGGCGTGGACAGATGAGTCCGGAAGAGTTCGGCGAGCTGCTTCACAAACGGGACCGCACCCTGGCGGGATTCACGGCACCGGCCCGGGGCCTGACACTGCTCAAGGTGCGCTATTGAGCAAGCGGACAGGGGAGAGGATCCGCGGGGAACCACGGAGACGCCTTCTGCCGATACGACCGGGCCGGGTATCCTCTTCCCGCTATCGGCGGCATTTTTTGCTATGATACGGCCCATGCACGACTTGGAGGGTTTGGCGGAGCCTGGTTCCGTGGAAGCCGGCCTGCTCAAAGTCATCGAAACGGCGAAACTGCCGAAGCACATTGCCGTGATCATGGACGGCAACGGGCGATGGGCGGGGCTGCGGAGTCTTCCCAGGGTCGCCGGCCACCGGGCCGGGATGGTGTCCGTTCGGGAAGTTGTCGAGACGTCCGCAAAACTCGGTCTGGAGGTCCTGACGCTGTACGCCTTCTCGGTCGAAAACTGGAAGCGACCGCGGGCTGAAGTCAGGATGCTCATGAACCTCCTCAAAGAGTTCGCTCGCCGCGAACTCAGGAACATCCAGGAGAGTAACGTAAGATTCCGGGTCATCGGCAGGGCCCAGGAGCTGCAACCCTCGGTGCAAAGAATCCTCACACAAGCCGTCGAGAGCACGAGAGACAACAGCGGGATGCTGCTCCAGATCGCCCTCAATTACAGCGGCAGGGCGGAACTGGTGGATGCGACGAACCGGATTCTCCTCGAGAGGGTGAGAAACGCCGACAAGCACCCCATCACCGAGGAGCAGCTCTCCGGCTGCCTGTACACCGCCGGCGTCCCGGACCCTGATCTGTTGATTCGAACCAGCGGCGAGATGCGAATCAGCAACTTCCTCCTCTGGCAGATCGCCTATTCCGAGATCTACGTCACGCCCACCCTCTGGCCCGATTTTCGACGCAAGGACCTGTTCGAGGCCATCGTCGAGTTTCAGAGGCGGAATCGACGATATGGCGGGCTTTGAACACATGCTTTTGAGAATCGTATCGGCCCTGGTTCTTGTGCCGCTGGTCCTCGCCCTTGTCACTTATGCCGGCCCCGGGCTGCTCCTGCTGGCGCTGGGATTGCTGGGGACTCTTTGCCTGTACGAGTACTTCACCCTGGTTCGGCGGATGGGGGTGGCAGGTCAGCCGTGGTTCGGGTTCCCCGCCTTCTGGGTCATGATGGCCGCCTTGGGGCTCAACTGGTTGAATCCGACCGCCGTCCTCGCGGCGGTCCTCATTTCGGCCTTCCTTGCCGCCCTGTGGAGCCCCGGCGCGATGCGGGAACGGACGCTGGGAATGATGGCCACGTTCTTCGGGATTCTGTATCTGGGGCTGACACTCCTTGCCGCTCATCGGATACGCTTCGAGTTCGGAGGGGCAAGAGGCCTCCAGTGGATGTTGATACTGCTCGCGGTGGTCTGGATGGGGGACACGGCTGCCATGTTCGCAGGGAAGACTTTCGGCAGGACACCCTTCTCTCCCCGGATCAGCCCGAAAAAGACAAATGAGGGAGCCGTCGCAGGCCTGCTGGGCGGAGTTGCGGCGGCTGTCATCCTTCAGATCTTTCTGTTCACCGATCTGCCGCGACTTCACGTCCTTGCCTCCTCCTTCCTGATGGCCGTGTTTGCCCAGTTGGGGGATCTTGCTGAATCGCAGCTGAAGCGGGCAGCTGAGACGAAAGACAGCTCCCACCTGATCCCGGGGCACGGTGGTGTACTGGATCGGGTGGACAGCCTGCTTTTCGCATTCCCGGTGTTGTACGTCTATCTCTTGTATCTGTATTGATTCCCGGTTGCACCGACTGCGCTTTGCGTGTCTCTCTGCGTGCTCGGCGTCTCTGCCGTTTTCACGCCCCCCCACGCGCGACAAACTTGGCCATTCTCAAGGCCTTCCGGATCCGCTAATATGCATCGTTTCGCGAGCATGGCAGGCTTGACCCAATGAAATCCATTTCGATCCTGGGCTCGACCGGGTCCATAGGAACCAACACCCTTCGCGTCGTCTCGGCCTTCCCTCACGCCTTCCGGGTAGTCGGTCTGAGCGGCGGCAAGAACATCGCGTTGCTGGCAGAGCAGGTAGAGGCGGTTCGGCCCGAGATTGCAGCCAGCGGCAGCGAAAAGGGCTGCCTGGAGCTGCAATCGCTCCTCCGACAGCGCGGATATCAGATGGAGCGGACCCGTTTTGTCTACGGCGCAGAGGGCTACGTCGAGGTCTCGTGCCATCCTGAAGCAGCCATGGTACTCTCCGCCATCACCGGAGCGGCCGGCCTCCTGCCTACCTACAGGGCGCTCGAATGCGGCAAGGACATTGCACTGGCCAACAAGGAAACACTGGTCGTAGCCGGACAGCTGATGATGTCCAGGGCCCGCGAGAAGGGGGCACAGATCCTGCCCGTCGACAGCGAGCACAACGCCATCCACCAGTGCCTCAGGGGCGGGAGAAGGAGCGAAGTCCGACGCCTCATTCTCACTGCGTCCGGTGGCCCGTTCCGCGAGACACCCGCCGAAAAGCTGCGATCCGTGACTCCGGAGCAGGCTTTGCAGCATCCGACGTGGCGCATGGGAAGGAAGATCACGATCGATTCGGCCACCCTCATGAACAAGGGGCTGGAGGTCATCGAGGCCGCATGGCTCTTCGGCGTCACCGCGGATGAGATCGGCGTGGCCGTTCACCCGCAGAGCGTCGTTCACTCGATGGTCGAGTTCGTCGATGGGTCCGTTCTCGCACAACTGGGCCCCACCGACATGCGCATCGCCATCCAATACGCGCTGACCTACCCTGAGCGCTGGGCCTGCACGCTGCCATCGCTCGACATGCGCCGGCTTGCCCGTCTCGAGTTCCTGGAGCCGGATCGTGAAAAGTTCCGTAGCCTGGGTCTTTGCTACGAGGCGCTTCGTAGAGGGGGCACCGCGCCGGCGGTTCTGAATGCGGCCAATGAGGTCGCTGTAGAGGCATTCCTGAACCGGCTGATCTCTTTCCCCGATATTGCCACGGTTATCGGGAACGTCCTGGAGAACCACAAGGTAGAGGACGCTTCCGACCTGGATACCGTGTTCCGGGCGGATGCCTGGGCGAGAGAGAGCGCCACGAGCCTGACACGCCGTGCCTGCCAGACTGCCGGAAGGGCTGGCGATTGACCGCACGCAGGCCGACGGTCGTTTTGCCGATATGCACTTGGACTTGTACGAACTTTGGCGGATCATTACTCAAGGTAGAAGGGTGGAGAGGGAAATAACCCCATGATACTTACGGTTATCGCGTTCATAGTGGTGCTGGGGATTACCATCACCATCCACGAGTTCGGCCATTTCGCCATGGCCAAGCTGCTCAAGATTCGCGTCCTCGTGTTTTCCATCGGTTTTGGTCCAAGGCTGGTGGGATTCACCCGCGGAGGAACTGAATATCGCATCAGTCCCATCCCGGTGGGCGGCTACGTCAAGATGGCAGGCGAGGCATTCGGGGAAGATCGCCAGGGAGCTCCGGATGAGTTTCTCTCGCACCCCAAATGGCATCGTTTTCTGGTAGCGCTGGCGGGGCCGGTAATGAATATCCTGCTGGCCGTCTTCATCGTCAGCTTCGCCTACATGGAAGGCATCCAGGTGCCGCGATATCTCAAAGAGCCGGCACTCGTGGGGCCCGTGGCTGCAGGCTCGATCGCCCAGCGTGCCGGACTGCAGTCGGGAGACCGCATCGTCTCGGTACACAGAACGCCGGTTTCCACATGGGAAGACATGGAAATTGCCCTGGCGACGGCGCCCAAAGACGCGCTGGAGGTGGTGGCACAACGGGGCTCGCAACGCGTCACCCTCAAACTGGATGCGCCTGCCGGCCAGGTGACGCCGCTCGCGCTCGGCATCAAGTTCACGCTTCCCGCGACCGTGGTTTCGCTCGTGAGCCCGGATTCGCCGGCCAGGAAGGCCGGCCTTCTGCCCGGTGATCAAATCATCTCAGTGAGCGGGAACGGCAGGTCAGCGCAATCCTACGACGGCATCCTGAACTTGATTTCGGCCAGCAAAGGGATTCCGCTGACCTTTGAGATCTGGCGGCCCAGGGAGCCGAAGCGGGGAGTGGGATCAGATTCAGGGCAGGCTCGCCCCCCCGGCGAAAAGGTTGAACTCAGGATTGTCCCCGAGGAAGCGGAGGGTCGCGTCCTGATCGGGTTTACCCCGGAGGTACCGTCAGACCTGGAGAAGTTCGGGGTGCTGGGCGCTATCCGTGAATCCGCGAGGCACAACTTTCAGCTGGCAGCACTCACCTTCAGGATCGTGGGGCGGATCTTCACGGGATCGGCGTCGGTCAAGACGATTTCCGGCCCTCTTGAAATCGCTCGTATATCAGGGGACGCTGCCCGTACGGGCAGCGTCCGTGTCTTTCTCAGTTTCCTCGCGCTGATCAGTCTCCAGCTCGGCGTATTCAATCTGCTGCCGATCCCCATTCTGGATGGGGGCGTGATCGCGCTTCTCGCGGTCGAGAGCCTGATCCGACGCGATCTCAGCGTGGCGCTGAAGGAGAAGATCGTTCAGGTGGGATTTGTCTTCCTGATCCTCCTCATGGGATTCGCGGTAATCAACGACCTGTCGAAGGTCGTATCGCTGGATAAGTTCTTCCGCTAGAAGCTTGAAATCGCCTGCTGCTCGCTGTCATAGACCGAAAAGACGGTGAGCAGCTTGGTGATCGCCAGCAGTTCCTGGATCTTCTTGGTCAGGTTGAGGAGCTTCAGCTTTCCGCCCTGATTCGTGACTGTGGTGTAGGAACTCACCAGTTCACCGATCCCGGAGCTGTCGATGTAGTTCACATCCGCCAGGTTCAAGATTATCTTCTTTCCGCCATTTTTCAGCACATCCCGGACTGTATTCCTGACGGCCATGGTCCCTTCGCCGAGCGTGATCTTGCCGCTGCAATCCAGAATGTGTACATCCCCTACGGTGCGAGTCTCAATCTTCATATTAGTCTCCTTAGTTGGAAGATACCCTCTTTACCATGTGGACTTCCATGCCTCCCCGAGACAGCCTCCGGAATTCCACAGAATCCATGAAGGATCGGATATAAAAGATACCACGTCCGCTGGGTTTTAGCAGGTTCTCCGGGTCGAGAGGGCTGGGAAGATCTTCAATGCGGAAACCGTTCCCCTGGTCCGTGACGTAGACGTCCAGCTGTTCCGGCGACACCTCGAACCTGATCTCCACCTTCTTGCTCTGATCCAGCTTGTTCCCGTGCTGTATGGCGTTAGTGACCGATTCGCGCACGGACATGCCTATCCAGTGGGAGGAATCTTCGTCAAATCCCATGAACCTGGTGATGCAATCCGTAACCAGCTGGACAAGATCCAAATATTCCAGCGCGCTCCCGATGCTGACCTCTATAGTATTCTCTGTTGTAACCATCCGCGGTATCGGAATTATCGGTCGAACAAGGCATTAGGGCGCAGCTGCAAACGCCGCGCGACATCTTAATAAGCCATCTTGAATGCTGTCAAGGGAAACTCCCTGCCTCAGAGCGGCCGACAGCGGAAAAGCCCGCCAAACCGGGGGCCTGTCGCAGATCGGAACCGGAGATATCTGCCCTTCCGGGCTGCCATGGAGAGAAAAGAGGGCAGTCTCGAAAGAGCGTTCGGACACCGGGTTCCCCTCACAAAACCCGTCAGCCGGAGCGTCCTCGACTGCCCTGGATTACATATCGGCGGCAAGTGCCGATAGCTGAAGCAATAGCATCGGCCAGGCGGCCGGGGACACACCGACCGCCCGGGGCTAAAGCATCGCCGGGATAGCGGTTCCGAACGGCTCAGACGGTATAGGTGCTGGCTGAAACGCTGCCTCCAGTCCCGGTCCAGTTGGTGTGGAAATGCTGGCCGCGCGCCCTGTCCACCCGTTCGTATGTGTGCGCGCCGAAGTAGTCCCGCTGCGCCTGCAACAGGTTGGCCGGCAGCCTCGCGCAACGGTAGCCGTCGTAGAACGCCAGGGCCGTCGCGAACGCGGGCAGCGGGATGCCGAGCTCCACCGCCTTTGCCACGACACGCCGCCACGAGGGCTGGCACGATTCGATTATGCCACGGAAATAATCATCCAAAAGGAGATTGCTCAGCGCGGGATTTCTGTCGTAGGCCTGTTTGATCTTGCCGAGGAAGACCGAGCGGATGATACAGCCGCCCCGCCACATGAGCGCCACGCCTCCGTAGTTCAGATTCCACCCGTACTCCCTGGCGGCTTCCCTCATCAACATGAATCCCTGGGCGTAGGAGACGATCTTCGAGGCCAGCAAAGCCTTGCGGATGTCCTCAACGAAGGCCTGCCTGTCCCCCTGGAACACCGCCTGCGATCCCTTGAGCAGCTTTGAAGCGGTAACCCGTTCGTCTTTGAGCGCCGACAGGCAACGGGCATACACCGCTTCCGCGATCAGCGTGACGGGCACCCCGAGTTCCAGGGAGTTGATCCCGGTCCACTTCCCGGTCCCTTTCTGGCCCGCCGAGTCCAGGATCAGGTCGACGACATGGGTTCCGCTCTCGTCCCTGTAGCCGAGGATGTCCGCCGTGATCTCAATCAGATAGCTGTCGAGTTCACCCTTGTTCCACTCGGCAAAGACGCTGTGCATCTCCTGGTTTGTCAAGCCCAGCCCGTCACGCATCAGCTGGTAGGCTTCGCAAATCAGCTGCATGTCGCCGTACTCGATCCCGTTATGGGTCATCTTGACGTAGTGGCCGGCGCCGTCCTCTCCGACCCAGTCGCAGCAGGGCTCACCATCGGCGGTCTTCGCGGCGATCGACTGGAAGATGCCTTTGATAAGCGGCCAGGCGGCCGGGTTTCCGCCCGGCATGATCGAGGGGCCGTGCCGCGCGCCTTCCTCGCCGCCGGATACGCCGGTCCCGATGTAGAGGATCCCCTTGTCAGCCAGGTACTTCGTCCGGCGGATCGTGTCGGGGAAGTGCGAATTACCGCCGTCGATAATCAGATCGCCCGCTTCGAGATGAGGCAGTAACAGCTCTATGAACTCGTCGACCGCCTTTCCCGCCTTGACCATGAGCATCACTTTCCTCGGCTTCTTGAGCAGCCCGATCATTTCCTCCAGGGAGTGGGCGCCCAGGATGGTGTCCCTGCCCTTGGCTGCGCCCTGCAGGAACTCGTCCACCTTGGATAGAGTGCGGTTGAACGCCACCACCGTGTAGCCGTGGTCGCTCATGTTTAGGATCAGGTTCTGGCCCATGACGGCCAGGCCGATGAGTGCGATGTCACCTTTCTTTTCCACTGAATCTTCTCCTTTCGATGCCGAGATCCCAATGTTCGTGGAGTGAAACTAGTTCACCTGGTGAGTTTTGTAACCAGCCAGTTCTCAAAGCCCCTGCGGTCCTTCCATTGAAGAGCCGCGTGGATCTGTCTTGCCCCCGG
>JAFNAH010000048.1 GCA_017860075.1 Acidobacteriota bacterium
AGTTTGAAATACCGGTCGATGGTCATAGTTCGCCGAAATAGATCACGTGCGACGAACGCCAGATCGAGGAAGGGAAGCTTCCTCGCGGTTTTGAGGTGATGATGATCTTGAATATCTTCCCGGACAGCACTGACTGCAAATGTCTCGGATGCAGGATTTGAGAGAGCTCCTGGCGCAGGTCGACCGAGGCGCCGGCTGAAACCGGTTCACACTGCACCAACGCAAGCGCACGCAGGACCCGGTCGAGGTGTGCCGCGCCGATGCCCCTCGGGATCTGCTGTCGAGGAGTCAAGAACTCGAATTCCGCGCCTTCTGCCGCGAAGTGCACCGCGAGGCTTGCGGTCAGCGAGACGGCTTTCTCGAAGCGCTCCGTTCCTTGTTGCTCGACGATGGTATCCAGAACCAGGCAGAAGGTGTTTTCCTCGTCCCGCGCGAATTCCCTGGCCATCAACTCCCCGGTCTTGGCGGTGGACTTCCAATCCACGAGCCTGGCGCTTTCTCCCTCCTGGTGCTTCCTGATGGCGAAGAGACTCTCGCCGTGACCTGAGCGCCTGCTCTCGAGCCGGCCCGGCAGGAACGGCAAAAGGTTGAATTCCGAGGAAATATCGTGAACCGAAGGATAGACCCAGACCTGGCCGTCGGCAGGCACCCTCTCACCCCGTTCGAAGAAACCGAACGGGAATCTCGTCGATATGCGGAAACCCTCCAGGCGGTAGAGACCGCGCCGGGGGAAGAGCTGGGTGATGAGCTCCGAGCGCACGGATCTCGGCGGTATCCACGGGAAGTAAGCCGGGTGGCGGAGCACGGAGCGATCCGGACCGGCCGCCCGCGGCCCGGGCCCGGACGCGAAAGCGGCGATCTTCGAGATCAGTGAGCGCCCGTCCGCAGATGACTCGTCCTCAACCGCTATTGACAGGGCGGGAACCAATCGTTTCTGGTTGCGCAGAGAGACCTTGACCGGGACCCGTTCTCCCTCGAATACGCTTTCAGGAACCTGCAGCGAGACCGTGACCGATCTCAGCGAGTTGCGCGCGAAGATCCCCGAGGTGAGGATGACTGACAAGAGCATCGAGAGGACGAGGAACAGCAGGTTATTACCGGTCGTGATCGCCGTCGTCAACAGCAGGAAGACGGAGAGGATGAATATCCAGCCTTCCGGCGTGACGCGGAAAGAAAAGGGCAGGCGCCAGATTCTGCCTTCGCTCCGCGGGGATGTATCTCTCTCAGAGCGGAATTTCGACGTTGGCCAGTATTTCTTCAATTATCTTCTCGGCCTCTTCGCTCCGCTTGTGGGACGACGAGTACTTTGAGCTGACGATGATCCGGTGGGCCAGGACAGGAATCGCCAGGCGTTTGATATCGTCCGGGATGCAGTAATCGCGCCCCTCGTAACATGCCAGTGCCTGCGCCGCGCGACGGAGGGCAAGGGATCCGCGCGGGCTGACCCCGATTACGAGAAATTCCGAACGCCTGGTGGCATCCACGATGGACATTATGTAGTCCAGGAGCGATTCATCCATGCGCACGCCGCCGACGACTGCCTGCACTTCCAGCACGTCATCCGTCGTGAGAACCGGCACCAACTGGTCCGGGTGCGCGCTGTGGTCGTGCCTCCTCAATATTTCCTTTTCCGCCCCGGCCTCGGGATACCCCATGCGGATGCGCATCAGAAAGCGGTCGAGTTGCGATTCCGGCAGAGGATAGGTGCCGTGGTGCTCGATCGGGTTCTGCGTCGCCACCACCATGAACGGCTTGGGGAGCGGGTAGGTCCGATTGTCCACGCTGACCCTCCCCTCGCTCATTGCCTCGAGCAGCGCACTCTGAGTCTTCGGGTTAGTCCGGTTGATCTCGTCCGCCAGCACCACGTTGGCGAAGATCGGCCCCCGGCGAAACTCAAACGCCTGGGCGATCTGGTTGAAGACCGAAACGCCGAGGATATCCGATGGCAGCAGGTCGCTCGTGAACTGAATGCGACGAAAAGAGCAGTCGAAGGCCCGGGCGAGCGAGTGGGCGAGCGTGGTCTTCCCGACCCCCGGCACGTCTTCGATAAGGAGGTGCCCTCCTGCGAGCAGGCAGATGACCGCGAGCCGCACAGACTCGGGCTTGCCGCGGACAACCGTCTCGATCGTCTGGGTCAGCCTGTGGATCCTGAGGTCAAGTGCCTGTTCTTCGCGTGTCATAGGCGTGGTCGATTGCCGCAGGTCGCACGGCGTTCCTAGAAGAGGTTCTGCTGGCCCCCGGGAAAGCTGACCCTGAAGTGATCGAAGGCTCGGCGGGTCGCGACACGCCCCCGAGGAGTGCGGTCCAGGAATCCGATCTGCATCAGGTAGGGTTCGTAGATGTCCTCGATGGCGTCGACATCCTCGTGGATGGAGGCGGCGAGAGCGCTCACGCCCACCGGGCCACCGCCGTATTTCTCGATGATCGTCATCATCAGCCTGCGGTCGATTTCGTCGAAACCCTGAACGTCCACATCCATCATTGCCAGCGCGCCCATCGCGACCTCGCGGGTGATGCGGCCGTCGGCCTTGACGTCTGCGAAGTCACGTACGCGCCGGAGCAGGCGGTTGGCAACCCGGGGAGTTCCCCGGCTGCGCGATGCGATCTCGACTCCCCCCGCCTGATCGATACCCACTCCCAATATGGCCGCGGATTGCTGCACGATTACGGCCAGCTCATCGTGGCTGTAGAACTCCAGACGATGAATGATCCCGAACCGTGCGCGCAGAGGTGCGGTAAGTAGGCCGGCGCGGGTGGTAGCGCCTATGAGAGTGAAGTGCGGCAGCTGCATGCGGATGCTGCGGGCGCCGGGGCCTTCTCCGATCATGATGTCGATATAGAAGTCCTCCATCGCGGGGTAGAGGATCTCTTCGATCGCCGGGTGCAGCCGGTGTATCTCGTCGATAAAGAGCACATCGCTCGGCTTGAGATTCGTGAGGATTGCGGCCAGGTCCCCACGCTTCTCGATGATCGGGCCGCTGGTCGTCCGGATGCTGACGCCGAGCTCATTCGCCACGATGGCGGCCAGGGTCGTCTTGCCCAGGCCGGGAGGGCCGTACAGGAGCACGTGGTCCAGCGGTTCCTGGCGCTTGAGAGCGGCGCGGATGCTGATCTCCATGTTCTCCTTTACCTTGGACTGGCCGATGTACTGGCGCAGGGCTTTCGGGCGAAGGCTCAGCTCGAACGACTGCTCCTCCGCTCGAGGGATGGGGCTCAGCAGAGTCTCGTGGCCGGGATCGGGGTTACGCGACATACGAATTCAGGGCATTCTCAGCCCGCCAATTGGCGGAGCGTGCGCCGCAGGAGCTCCTCGAACGTCCGTTCACATTCGGGTCCGCTCTTGACCGCGGCAAGAGCCTTCTCGGCCCCTGACTTAGGATATCCCAGGTTGACGAGCGCCGACAGGATATCTTCTTCGAGGCGATCCCTTGCCGGTCCGGCCTGTTTGGATTCGCTTTCACCGGGTGCGAGGAAGGGGGCCATTTGACCTTTCAGCTCAAGGATCACGCGCTCGGCCGTCTTCCGCCCCACTCCCGGAATCGTGGTGAGGCGGGCGATATTGCCGTTCGCTACGGCCAGGGCCAGTTCATCGACCCGGCCGCCGGACAGGATTGAGATGGCCAGCTTGGGCCCGATGCCGCTGATCGAGATCAGCTTCAGAAACAGGTCTTTTTCTTTTTGCGACACGAAACCGAAAAGCAGGAGGGCATCTTCTCTGACGTGCGTGTGAATGCGCAGGAGGACTTCGTTGCCTTCAGCCGGAAGCTCGTAAAAGCTCGTCAGGGGGATATGAACCTCGTAACCTACCCCCTGGACATCCAGGAGGACCTGATTCGGCTTCTTTACCAGCAACAGGCCCCTGAGTTGTCCGATCATCGCGGCTGCCCCTGCGTGTAATTCCGGTTCTCCCTGTACGTGCCAACTTTATGGGCAGTTGGCAGAGGGGTCAAGGGATAACGGGGAGCCCTGGACCCGTCCGCGAATTCCGAACCGGGCGGCCGCGCCGAGCGGCGGGAGAGACTCGACCCGGAGTGCCACTCATCCGGCAGCCGCAGCCGCGCAATACCCGTCAGGTCCTTCCCGCAGACCCGTATCCAGGATTCGTTCAATCTTTCACATTATCTTGACTTTGCCGTAAGAGCACGTCTAAGTTATGGTTAGCATACTCCTCGAGGTCAGGTGAACCTATGCCGCCTTCAGCGAAGATCGACAAAGTATCGGAATTCACTACCCATCGTCTGTCTGTATACCTGCGGTGCCTCGCGACGCTCGAGGCGGAGGGATTTGAGACTACCTCGTCGAAGGAACTGGCGGCACGCTTCAACCTCAACTCCGCCCAGATTCGCAAAGACCTTGCCTATTTCGGCCAGTTCGGCGTGCGCGGTGTCGGGTACCCGGTCGCTCACCTCAAGCAACAGATAATCGGGATCCTGGGCCTGGATTCTCACCACAATGTCTGCATCGTCGGCGGGGGAAATCTTGGCATGGCGCTGGCCGAATACGACGGATTCCGGGAACACGGGTTTCCGATCGTCGCGGTCTTCGACAACTCGCCGGCCAAGATCGGGACGACTTCCCGCAATGGAGTGCCGATCTACGACTTCCGGAACCTGAATGCCATCACGGAGTCGCTGAAGATAGAAATGGCAGTCGTGGCGGTTCCGGCCGAGGCTGCCAGAAAGGTGTGTGAGGCGATTTTTGACGCCGGGATCCGAACGATTCTGAATTTCGCACCCGTCCGTCTTCTGGCGCGCCCCGGAACAAAGGTGCAGTCGATCGACCTCAGTATTTCCCTCGAGGGTCTGTCGTTCTTTCTTTCCAATAACGCGCCCGAGGCGGGCCAGGAGCCCGGGTAATCCAGGACATCATCCCGGCTACCGGGGAGTGGCGTCCGGAAGGCCGCCGTCGACCGGGAGCGTCGCTCCGGTCGTCGGCGTCTGGCGGGTGGCAAAAAACATCACCGCACGCGCGACGTGCCGCGCCGTAACCCTCGCCTTGAGGAGATTGCGAGAGCGGTAGTATTCCTCCAGCCCCGCGGCGTCCAGTCCACGCGCCTTCATCCTATCCGGACCGACCTCCGCCCAGAGTCCTGAAGGGCGATCCTTGTGCGAGAAGACGGCGTCCGGCGAAACCATGTTCACACGCACCCCGAGTTCGGCGAACTCCAGGCTGGCGATCCGGGCCAACTGGTGTGCAGCGGCCTTGGTGGCGCTGTAGGCCCCAAATCCCGCACCGGGGGAGAATACGTTTTTTGTGGAAACAACCACGATATCGCCGCCGGTCCCCTGGTGCTTGAAGCGGCGCCCGGCCTCGGCAAGAACGTGCAGGGTGCCCTCCGTATTAATGAGTTCAAGCCTGCGGAAAGACTGTGGATCCATACTTACCAGGGAAGAGACGAGAGCGGCACCGGCGTTGGGAACCACGAGATCAACACCGCCCCAGCGGAGGATGACCTGGCGAAAGGCCTCGCGAACGGAAGCCGGGCTGGTGACGTCCATGACGATGCCTGCTACACGGCCCGTGAATCGGGACCCCAGATCCTCTACGAGCTTGTCGAACGGGTCGCCCGGCAGGTCTGTCACGGCTACGGCGCACCCGCTTTCGAGCAGTTCCTCGCAGATCCCGGACCCGATGGCTCCTGCGGCCCCGGTAACGACCGCAACGTGACCGGAGAGTCGGTGGTCTCCGTTATGGCGGAGCTTCGCGTGTTGCAGGCTCCGGTACTCCATGTCGAAAAGGTCGGCCTCCGACATCCCCCGATACTCTCCCATCGACGCTACCTTCGCCTTGGTTGTCAGCGTGTGGCGGGTGATGTCCTCCGCGATTGTCGCGGCGACGGCATCGCTGCCGGCGCACAGGGCTCCCAGACCGGGCATCAGCACGACCCGCGGCAGCGGATCCATGCGCTGGATGCCGGCGGGCAATCGCGTGAGATTCCTGTCGACGTAAGAGTCGTATGAGAGGCTGTACTCCCGGACTGCTCTCGAGATCTGTTCGCGCAACGCCGCGGGATCTTCGTAGGCCGGTTCGTCGATCCACAGCGGAAGCGCCTTGGTTCGTATCAGGTGGTCTGAGGTGAGCGGCGGCGAGAGCGAGATCTCCCTGCCTTGCGCGGAGTCGACGATATCGAGTATTTCCCTGGTAGTCACGGCCTTCACGATCACCGGCCCCAGGGGGCGATCCGGATTGCCGGTGCGACGCGCAAGGAGACCGCGAACCATGGGCGCGACGGATTCCAGGCGCGCCTCGGCCTCCTCGAGCGAAGTCCTTCGCACGGAATGCAGGCTCCGGGTCGCACGATCTGCGATAAACGCCTCCGCCCTGGTTACCAGATCGATCGTGGTTTCGTAGGATTGCCGGGCTGATTCACCCCAGGAAATCAGACCGTGCTGCATCCAAACCATGGCACGGCTGCCCGGGGCGCCTTGGAGCGCATTCGCCGCCGCCAGCGCGAGCTTGAAGCCGGGTTTGACGTAGTCAAGTACCAGGACCCCGTCACCGAGCGCTTCCGCGATCAGCTCCTTTCCGTTTGCCTGGTTCGTCAGCGCGAGGATTGCATCAGGATGAGTGTGATCGATGAACTTCGCAGGTATGAATGCATGCACGAGCGCCTCGATCGAAGGCGCCGGCGAGCGGTGATCGAGCAGATGGGTCATCATCTCGTTCACCATCGCTTCGTCGGACAGATCGGTCAGTACGCGCAACTTCTGCAGATAGTCGAGATCCAGCGCGGAATAACAGCTCGGCTCCATCGATGCCATGCTGCAGCCGGAGGCCTTGACGAAGATCGCCCGTGTCTTGTGGCCGAGGATGCCGGTTACGGTGGTCTTGACCGAGCAATTGCCGCCGCCGTGGAGGACGAGGCTGTCTTCAGCCCCGATGATGGTGGCCAGGTAAGTGCGCAGCGCGAGATCCTCACTCCAGGCCGACCCATAACGCGAGATATATTCGGCCGCCTTGGCCTCGTTCCACCTGTCGATCATCTTGTTCACCTGCCAGTCCGGAAAAGGGTAGCCATCGGGTTGTCGGCAGCAACGTGCTGTCTCTGTAACTGTGCTGCGAGCGGCGTCTGCGGAACTCAAAGAGGCTGTGTGCGCCTCAAGCAGGCCTGTGCAGCCGGCTCAATGTCTCGAGCATGAAGCGCGCATTTTCCTCCGGAGCCTTGCCATCGAAGACCGCGCTTCCGGTGACGATGATGTCTGCACCGGCGGCTCCGATCTCGGCGATGTTCGCCCGTGTCACGCCCCCGTCGACCCCGAGCAGGATGTCTCTTTTCTGCTGCTGCAGCAGCCTGCGCACTTTCTCGATCCTCGCGAAAGTCGAAGGGATGAAAGACTGGCCGCCCCAGCCCGGGTTTACCGCGAGAAGGGTCACCATCTCGACTTCGTCCAGGAGAGGTTCGAGGGCTTCGACGGGGGTGCCGGGATTCAGCGCGATGCCTCGCACCAGGCCGCGGGCCGGGTCGTTGGCGTTGACCATCTTCCCCAGGGACTGGAGCACTCGGTGGATGTGCAGGTCGGCCTCGACATGCACCGTGATGACGTCCGCTCCGCACGCGACGTAATCGGCCACCTTGCCGATCGGGTCCCGGACCATGAGGTGCACATCCTTCAACAGGGGGCCCTTCAGGGCCTTTATCCACGGGGGCCCCACGGTCATGGCCGGAACGAAACAGCCGTCCATCACGTCGACGTGCGCGACGCGGACCCCGGTCCGTTCCAGGAGGGAGATCTCCGATCCAAGCCGCAGCAGGTCAGCGGTGAGCAGACCCACGCTGACGGTCGGAGATAATTCGCGCAACAGCTGAAGCGCCTGTAATGGAGGCATAGAATGGCTCCCGCGCGGGCCGGGGCTAGGCGTGACCGTCTTTCAACGAGAGGTAATAATCATACGCTTCTTCCGGCCTGACAGACTCGTGAACCACTTTCCGCACCGCCTGGATCATCGCCGCGGGCGCCTCGGACTGGAAGATGTTTCTTCCCATGTCGAC
>JAFNAH010000437.1 GCA_017860075.1 Acidobacteriota bacterium
CTTATCCACGAACGGCTCCGGCTCGGGATTCTCTCGGCACTTGCGGTACAGGAATCGCTGAGTTTCACCGAACTGCGCGACCTGCTGGAGACTACGGACGGCAACCTCAGCGTCCAGGCGCGGAAACTGGAAGAAGCCGGTTACGTCACCTGCGACAAACGATTCGAGGACCGGAAGCCGCGCAGCACGTACCGCCTCAGCCATGCCGGGAGGGCCGCCCTGCGCGCCTACATAGAAAAGCTGTCGGGCCTGTTGCCGGACCTTGACCAGGCCCGGAACCATGCGGGATCCTTCCGGGCACAGCCTCACCCCCTGCCATCGAAGGGCTGACGCTGATGGCCCGATCCGGCTTGCTTGAAAGGGGAATCGGACCGTCCCTGGTTGATTTACTTCACAAAGTCCTTGAGCGATGACAAAAGAGGGAAGATGAACCAGCTGACTCACGTGGCGATCATCATGGACGGCAACGGCAGATGGGCGACCGAGCGCGGCATGCCGCGATGGAAGGGCCACGAGGCCGGGGCCGATGCCGTTCGGCGCGCAACCAAGGCAGCCTGCCGGCACGAGATCTCTCACCTGACGCTCTTTGCTTTCTCGAGTGAGAACTGGCGACGCCCGGCGAAGGAGGTCCACATCCTGTTCAGCCTTCTCCGCCGATATCTCGAATCAGAGACAGCTGCCCTGGTGGAAAAAGGAATTCGGCTGAGCGCTTTCGGCCGCAGGGACCGGTTGCCCGCCGCCGTTCTCCAGAGCCTGCTGTTTGCGGAGGAGAGAACCCGTGGCGGTGAACGACTGCATTTGCGCCTGGCGCTCGATTACGGAGCTCGCCACGAGTTCATCGAGGCCGCGCGGTCGTTGGCCCGGGAGGCGGCCCGAGGCATTATCCTGCCTGATCAGATCGACGAAGACCTGTTCGAAAAGAGACTTTCCTCGGGCGTGGTCCCGCCACCGGATCTCATCATCCGCACATCGGGCGAGCGCCGGCTGTCCAATTTCCTGCTCTGGCAGGCTGCCTACTCCGAACTGTATTTTTGCCCCAGGCTCTGGCCGGATTTCGAAGAGCGGGACTTCGACAAGGCCGTGGAGGATTATGCCTTGCGGCAGAGAAGGTTCGGCTCAACCCGTCGCGCGGTGTGCCTTGCCGGTTGAACGGCACGGCACCCCTGTCGTTCTCTCCCGGTCTCACCAGCGCACGACGCCGCCGTCCACCACGAGAGTCTGGCCGGTGATGAAACCGGACTTATCCGAGGCCAGGAAAAGTGCGGCCTCAGCTACCTCCTCGGGCAGGCCCCAGCGCTGCAGCGGCGCCTGCTCCGCGAACAGTCGACGGGTCGCCGCGTCGAGCAAATCGTACGTCGCCCGTGTCCGGATATTTCCCAGGGCCAGGGCGTTCGCGCGGATGCTGCTGCGGCCGTATTCCCGCGCGATATCCTTCATGAGGCCGAGTATCCCCGCCTTTGCCACGGTGTACGGGGCTCCCTGATAACCCGCCAGCGCCGGGATAGACGACACGTAGATGATGCTGCCGCGCCCGCGCGCCAACATCAACGGAAGGGCTTCGTATGTGCAGAAAACGGATCCCATGGTGTCGGTTCTGAAGACGCCCAGGTACCACTCTTCCAGCTTGTCCGCCGGCGTGGCGTCCAGGGGGGTGTTGAAAATGTCGTCACGCAGCGGGAAGCCCGCGTTGCAGATAAGAACATCCAGTCTTCCCTCAGACCACTCGCTGATCTCCTCGAACATGTCGCAGACAGCGGATCGAACGGAGACATCGCAGGCTATGCCGACGGTTCGCACGCCGTGTTCGGCGGCGAGTTCCTTCGCCGCCGCTTCGCAATCGCCCGGATTTCTCGAGCTCACGACAAGGTTGCAGCCGTGTCGTGCAAGAACCCCGGCCATCGCGCGCCCGATTCCACGGGTTGAACCGGTGACGACGGCATAGCGGCCTTCCATTACCAGTGCGTTGTCCATGCCGGCCTTTGTAGCACAGACTGCCGCCTGCCGGAAGCGCCGCCTGCTTTTACGCCCGCCCGCATCAACTCCCCCACCTGGACTCGGACCTGGACAAGGTCTCACGACCAATGGGCTCTCGATACCACAGCACGCAGAGCAGGTCATTCCGTCTGCGTTCCCGCTGCGGGCAAGGAATGCCGGCGCGCAAGTGTTCGGGTCCAGGTCTAAGTCCGGGTCCAAGTACAGGAATGTCACACCGGTCGCCCTGAGCCGGCGTCGATGGCGATCTCTCTCCATCATCACCGTCCGGGACGCCGCGTGGGATGGGACATACGGATCGGCGGGTTGCTGTGGTACAAATTAGGCGATATGTGAAGGTCTCCCGGGACCGATCGCGATGGCCAGGCTTCTTATCAGACATCAGGACGGTCAGGCCACTGATCTCGACTTGACTGACGGCAGCTATTCCATCGGTCGCTCTGCCGAGAACGACATCGTGCTCGAGGGGGGCAGGGTATCACGGCGCCACGCAAAGCTGCAGCGTGCGGGGGACGACTACACCATAGTCGACCTGGGGAGTCATAACGGGACCTTTGTCAACGGCCTGCGCCTTCAGCAGCCGGCGGTGCTCAAGCCCGGCGATGAGATCGGCGTCGGCCCGCACGTACTTATCTTCGGGCCGCCTGCGGATGCGGCCACCATTCAGGGCCCGGTGACGGTCAGCCTCGAGAAGGATTATGCAGATCTTCTTTCCGAGGCCACTTCCTTTTTCCCCAAGGCAAAACTGACCGGCGAAGATACCCGGCCGCCTGAGGCGACTCAAAAGGAACAGCGGACCCTCCGTCTTCTATTCGACCTGAGCAATGCTCTATCCGCGCTGTACTCGGTGCCCGAGGTGTCGGAGAAGGCCCTCGACATACTCCTCGAGAGCACCCGGGCGGAACAAGCGGCGATCTTCCTGCTCGACGAGAGCCGGTCTCTGCGGCTTGCCACGGTACGCGTGCGTGATGCCCCGGCGGGAGCAGCGTGGTTGTGCGTCAGTTGCGATCCCTGGCCTGCGCACCGCTGCTCGGCAAATCCGGTGATCTCGGGATTCTCTACCTGGAAAACAACAGGTCCATCGGGGCATTCACGCGCGAGGATTTGAGCCTTCTTTGCGCCGTGGCCTCCCAGATCGGGCTGGCGATCGAAAACGCCCGGTTCTTTGACGCCCTGAAGCGGACCAACGAGGAGCTGGAGCAGATCGTCGAGGAGCGCACCGCCGCCCTGAGGGAGACGCAGGTCAAGCTCTTCCAGACAGAAAAGATGGCGGCGCTCTCCCGACTCGTCGCGGGAGTGGCTCACGAGATCAACAATCCGCTGGGCGCCCTGAAGTCGAACCTCGACTTGCTGGTGCAGATGTTCGACCGTGTCGCCGCAAACCCGGACCGCCGCGCGGACCAGTCGGTCCTGTTCGAAAACCTGGCCGGCCTGGGGCAGACGAGCCTCCTGGCATGCGGGCGCATTGCATCCGTCATGCGCTCACTGACAGCCTTCGTGCGCCTCGACCAGGCGGAGTTCAAGCCGGCAAGCCTCAACGATGGAATACAGACCGTACTCCAGCTGATGGGGCCCTCGGTGCGCCAGGGGATTCGCATTACGACCAGGCTCGGGGATTTGCCCGAAATCCCCTGCTATCCCGCGCTCCTGAACCAGGCACTGATGCACCTCATTGAAAACGCATGCCAGGCGATCAAACAAACCGGCGATGTCACGATCGAGACGTCACGCCAGGACAATCAAGTGGTCTTGAGAATTCGCGACACCGGGTGCGGGATTCCA
>JAFNAH010000049.1 GCA_017860075.1 Acidobacteriota bacterium
GTGACGGGCGCTTTGTCGGTAAGCACCTCGATCTTGATCGTCCCCATCGTGGTCTCCATGACGACGATCGGGTGCCTGGAGCCTCCGGCGGACTTCTTCTCCGCTTTGGCCTGGCCGAACGCGGCGACTGCCAGTAACAGGGCGACTGAAACGGCTGCAACCTGAACCCATATGGACCTGATACGCATCCTTGTGCCTCCTGGTTGTGTACGCGCTGATTCTATCCGCATCCGGGCCCAAATAACAGATCATGCTGGCGCGGACCGGCGACTCTCACCCGGCCCTCGCCGGCCCCGGGGCAACCTGCCGCATACAGCTTGACCACAGCGCCCGTCAGGGGTATCAAGGGCCGTGCAGGTTGCTCCTGGAGGACGCCGTGAGCCGAATCACCTTTCTTGTCCCGATGTGCATCTTTACTCTCCTGTGCTGTCTTCCCGCCCCCGAGGCTCAGTCCGGGCCCGGAACGCAGGCTGGAACGATCCAACTGGGATGGGCATCCCGCGAGATCACGCCCGATCGGCCGGTCGCGCTCTCCGGGCAGTTCCACAAACGGATTTCCACGCACGTTGAGGCTCCCCTCTGGTCTACTGCGTTGGCCATAGAAACGCGCGAGGGAGAGCGTTCGATCGACCAGGCGATCCTGATTTCCTGCGATCTTGTCGGGATCGACGACGCCCTCATGCCCCGCCTGCGCCGCAGCCTGGAAGGAAAACTGGCCGGGTTCGACACGCGCAAACTCATCCTGAATGCCACTCACACTCACACGGGTCCGGTCACCGGCGAGAAATGGTACGAAGTGACTGAACCCGGCGTTATGAAACCCGGCGAATACGTCGATTTCCTCCTCAAACGTCTGGCCGAGGCCGCAACCGAGGCCTGGGAGAAGAGGCGACCGGGAAGCATCAACTGGGGTTTGGGTTACGCCGCGGCGGGTTTCAACCGTCGGATGGTCTATGCGGACGGTCATGCCGCCATGTACGGCCGCAACGACACAGCCGACTTCAGCCACGTGGAGGGATACGAAGACTCGACCGTCCAGACGCTATTCTTCAGGGATGCGGATCGAAACCTCACGGGGGTGGCCGTAAACGTGCCCTGTCCTTCGCAGGTGGTGGAAGGCGAAAACTACATTTCCTCCGATTTCTGGCACGACCTCCGGGCTATCCTCAGGCAACGCTTGTCCAGGGATCTCTACGTCCTGGCCTGGACCGGGGCGTCGGGGGATCTATCGCCGCACCCGCAGATTCAAAAGGCGGCGGCTGCCCGGATGCGCAAGCTGAGCGGCGACGTCACGGAAACCCGGGCTATCGCCGTCAGGATTGCGGATGCAGTGGGCTACGCCTACGGGGCGGTCAGGAACGAGACCTTTGCACGGCTGCCTTTTGCCCACACCGTGGAGGTTCTCCAGCTTCCCACGCCCCAGATCTCCAGCGAGCAATACCTGGCAGCAAAGTCGGTCTGCGATGCGATTCGGTCGAAGCCGCGCGAGAATTGGGGCCGCGAGGATTTCGCCCGCCTGGCCTGGCACCAGGAGGTGGTCGACCGATACGAGCGCCCTGCCGAGCACACCGGTTACTCCACGGAGATGCATGCGCTGCGGCTGGGGGACGTGGCGATCGCGACCAATCCGTTCGAGCTCTTCCTCGACTACGGGATTCAGATCAGGACCCGCAGCCGTGCCCTGCAGACCTTCGTCATTCAGCTCTCCTGCGGCGAGGGCGGCTATCTGCCTACGGAACGCGCGGTCGCCGGTGGAGGGTACAGCGCGGTTGCAGAAAGCATACTCGTGGGCCCTGCCGGTGGCAAAATCCTGGTGGACCGCACACTGCAGGCACTCAACGCATTCTGGCCCGGCGAATCCCCTTAGAGAATCTTTGAGCTCTCCGAGCCTTCGAGGTTATTACTGACCGCAGGGGCTCGAAGGCTTCAGCGGGAGCCGATGAGGGTGAGTATCGCGACCACGAGCTGACCGCGGGCGTCACGGAACTCGCGCGCGGCAGTTCCCAGGACGCTTGTGCGGGCCCGACGCACATCGTCGGACACCTTCAGGTCTCTTTCATCGTGGACCAGCTGCACATCGAGGCTGATTCTGGAGACGTCGTTCAGGGTTCCCTGCGGGATCTGCGCTGTCGCCTCGTCCAGCAGTCGTTCGAGGTCGCCGGCATCGAACGGAAATCCAAGGCTGCCGAGCAGTCGGGAGGCGGTCTTGTCGAAGAGTGGGTCGACTCGAAGCGGTTTCAATCCTGATCTGCGCCTCGTTTCCTCGATCCTGGTCAACTGCGTCCTGCGGAGCTGCTCAGGCTTCGGCCGAGTCGCCGGGTCGGCGAATATCTGCGTGATGTACAGATCGTCCGCATGCGACCCGGATCCGCGGGCGATGCCGATCCCGACGTGGCTGACGTCAGCGGCCGTTATGTTCTCGAGGTGACCGGGGCTCTTGAGGAAGGCGCTCTCTGCCTGTTCAATCGTGCCGGCACACGCGACGTTTTCGCGAGCCTTGCGAACGACGTAACCGGCGCGACTCAGCCGTGCTTTCAGGTCCCCCGAAGGCGGCAAATCGTGGCCGAGGATGCCCAGATCGGCCATTTTCCCGGAGTGATCGCGTGCGATGCGGGCGAGGGAGGGATCGAACACCAGCGGAGGGAGCCTGCGTCGTGCCCTGTCGCGGTTGAGCATGGAAAACAGGCTGCGCTCGAGCTCGGCCACGGGGGGATCGGCGGCCGGCATCAGGCTGCCCGGAACGCGCCCCGAGGCCTGGCAGCCCGGCCCGCAGGGGAGCCAGGTGATCAATCCGCATACTAACAGCCCTGGAATGATGACACTGCGTCTTCGTGGGCTGCGACAGTCCGTCCAGATTCGGACATCGTACACGATGCTTCGGGTCCCCCGGTGTTCTTTACACCACATCGTCTGAGTCGGTCTGTCCCGATAGGCCCTTTCACCGCCCCGATGGTCGGGTGAAGGACAGGCTGTAAGTCCGCAGCCTTCAGGAACGGCGCCGCGCCGTCCGGCGCAAGCGGGCTCTGCGGCGGCTGGGGAGAAGGATCTCGCGGTAGTCAGACCAGTTCGCGATCACCATGTAAAACCCGAATGCGATGGCCCCGAAGCTCAGCAACGCGACCATCGCGATCGCGAGATAATGGATGTAGAGCGACCTCTGGTCGGGCTGGAAGAATACCTGGCCGAAGTAGCGCCCGAAATTCATGCCGAAGAAGCCCGTGAGGACCGCGCCGCCGCCCATGATCAGGCTCAGCAATGCCAGCCGGTTTACGGCTTCCGTGCTGCGGAACGCGGAGTACTCCTGGAGAGACGCGTTCAGCTTCTCGAGTTCCCCTTCGATTTCGGTCTTGATCGGCTCGATCCGGTACTGCTGGCACTGGAGGGCAAAATGCTCGATTTCTTCATCCTTGTTTGCCAGCTCGTCGAAATACCAGTAGTTCGAGAAGTGCAGGAACTCGGCGCGCAGATCGGTCGCACTGCGGATGTTCTCCGACGTGAGCTTGCCGTCCTCCTCGTCGAGGTAGAGGCGTTTCGAGACCAGTGCCGTGCGCTCCTCGAAACTGAGCAGGGTCGCACGATAGAACAGGGCTACCAGCGCCATCAGGTAATAGCGGGTGTTGAACATCCTGTGCACCAGGAAACCTTCGCGCAGGGTGTGTTCATCGCACTCAAATGTCCCGATGGCGGCTGTGACGTTGCTGTAGCTGGTGAATCCGTACCAGGTGCCCTGGTGGGCCCAGCGCCGGTACATCTGCCTGTCCATCTGTTCCTTGACGAACTGCGGCTCATAGCGGTAGCCGGAACCGTCCGGGTCCACGTAAAGAAACCGGCTCAGCAGGATCTGGTAGGCCTCCGAGTTGATGTAGTCCGGTGGAAGCGAGGCAGGATCAAGTGCCAGGTAGGAATAGACGATCATGCGCTCGTCCAGAACCGGCTCGAACTCCCCCTTGGCGTAGTCGGCAAAGTATATGAGCGACGTGATGTTCCGCGATAGCGGCGGCAGGAAGCCGGTCATTTCCCCTTGCGCAAAGGACTCCTCGCTGACGGTCTCGCTCTTGCCGTCCGTCTCGACAGTCAGCGTCATCCGGTTCGGAATACGGCCCTCGCGTACCTGCCTCCCGCTCGAGGCGTAGACCTTGCGCATGGATTCGTTGATCCACAAGGCCTGCCGGGATGACAGGTTGAACGCTTCGACGCCGATCGAGAGCACGCCGATCCCGTTGGCAAAAAGAAACAGCCGGAGTTCGCTCACGTTGACCGTGGCGGAGCGGCCCTTGACGTCCCCGGCATGAAACCAGAGCTTCTTATCCGGGTCGAGCGGGATCGTGTAGCATCTCAGGAGCGACTCCGCCTCCTCTGTAGATCCGGACACATCCGCCGTATCGAAGAACACCCTGCGCACAAAGGGGTGGAAGAAGACCATGTCCTGGTATGCGGGGGAGTCCATGTCGAACCGGCTGTAGGCAGACCTGCGCCACGGTCCCAGCTTCCCGACAATGGTCGAGGAGCCCGGCGAGTGGTGCGCTCCTATCCACTCGTCCAGGCCGTCGATCCAATGCCGGACCTCGGACCAGATCGCCGGGTGCTGCTCGGACACGATCCTCTTGTCAATGGAGAACGGGAACAGGAAGTAACTGTGCAGGTGAAGAATGCGTGCGCTCGACATACCTGCCCTTGACTCGCCGTGCGGCGGGTTCCTGAATCCGTGAAGAAGCGAGGGGCCACCGCAGAGACGCAGAGATCGCAGAGAAAGCCAACTGGTCTTAGATCAGGTGGAAATCCTTCTCTGCGTACTTTGCGCCTCTGCGGTAAATTCCTCACCCCTTCTCTGAGTTTCCGGCACGGGCGGCCGCGAACTATTTCAAGCTCGCCGCCAGCTGGGACGCTTCAGCCGTCACGTCGCGACCGCCCTTGAGGTTGGCAAACCCGCCTATGTATCGCCCCTTGCGGAAAACACACAGGCCGTCCAGGTACTTGTCGGCACCCGTGAACGCCTCGTCCCCGATTCCGACGGGTGTTGTCTGGCCAACGCGCTCTTTGAACTTGACGATGGTCGCGGCGGCAGCCTCCGGCGATGCCTCGGTGACCAGGAAGGCCTTTCCGAAATCGTACTGGCCGATATAGCCCGACTTCAGCATGCGGAGCCCGAGTACGCTTTCAGGCACGAGCCGGACGGATCCAGGAACCAGCCCGTCCTTTGGAAACCAGGAAATCTGTTCCGGCGGTGTGCTCTGCCCTTCGATAGTCTTTTCGATGGCAGCGACGTAGGCCCGCAGCGTGGAGGTGTGGTCCTTCGCGGGGCTGGCCGCCACCTCCACGTAGTATTTGCCTTTGGCAAACGTAGCGCGTCGCGGCAGTACCTGCCCCCCCATGCCGATCGGCTCGACATCAGCGCGCTGGTCGCGATTGGCGCTGAAAATACCGAACGCAAACTCCGGGCTTCCCATCTCGGAAATGTCGATGACGAAGGAGTCGTCTCCGCACTTGCAGGTGATGCCCTTCATCCCCACGAAGCGATAAACGAGGTAGCCTTCGGCGTTTCCGTTCATGTAATCGAACAGGTTGTCCGGTTCGTAGGAACGAGCCGGTCCCTGCTGCATGCATCCTGCCACCATCCCGCATTCCGCGGTCTGGCCCGGGAGCAACCCGGGGACAGCCAGCAACAGGGCAACGATGAAGATGCGTCTCATGCGAACAGCTCCTGCGCGCGCGCCAGCCTTTCTGCGACCCGGACACCGTTCGGGCACTCGACGGAACATGAGGAGCAGGAATTGCAGCGCACATCCCTGGCTTCCCTGGGCATCGCGAGGAAGCTCTCACGACCCAGCTGATACTGGCCGTAGCCCTCGGCGTAGCTGAGATATCGCAGGACGTCGGATACGGGAAGGCCCTTGGGACACACGGCGTCGCACTGGCCGCACATCCGGCAATAGAGTGGGCGGATGTGCTCGAGCTGTGCCGCCAGGACATCCTCGTCGCTCTTGGCGAAGGGAGTGGTCATGGCACGCATGTCCTCATCCAGCTGTTCCATGTCGGTGATGCTGGGAATGGTGGTGTGAACGTTCTTGTCCTTGATGACCCACTTGAGCGCGGCGAGCATCGCGCCCGGCTGTTTGAACTTGTCGTAGAGTTTGTCGCCCGGTTTCAGCCTCCGGAAACCGCCGGCCATGACCTTCATGGCAACGACGCCGAGCCCTGCCTGCGCCGCCTTTTCGACCAGGCCGGCCGTGGCGGGATCCATGGAGAAATTGTAGGAGACGAGCCAGACATCGAAATGGTCCTTCTTCTCAACCATAGCCTGCACAACCTCGGCGTGCCCGCCGTGCGTGCTCACACCGGCAAAACGGATCTTGCCCTGCTGCTTCGCGGTCCGTTGAGCCTCCATCAGCTCGTCGCTGAGATCGCTGGCCCTGCTCTTGCCGTGCAGGTACCAGATGTCGACGTGATCCGTACCGATCTCGCGCAGGCTGGTCTCCAGGTGGCCCAGCGCCTCCTGCCTCGTTCCCCCACCCGACTTCGTGGAGATGTAGAGGTTGTTGCGTTTGGCCTTGAGTGCGGCGCCGACCATGCGCTCGTTGTTGCCCCCCTGGTAGCCGCGCGCGGTGTCGAAGTAGTTGATGCCGAGATCCGCGGCCTTCTCGATCACGCTTGGATCCGACGTTATCATGCACCCGAATCCAACCGTGGTGACCTTCAGGCCGGTTTTGCCCAGCACGCGGTAGCTCAAGCCACCCGCCGCCGCGGATGCAGGCCGCGGCGCCTCGGAGCCCGGGAGACCCGGGAGTGCGGTGGAACCCAGAGCCGTCGCCGGCAGCGCAAGACCCAGAGCCAGAAAATCACGTCTCGATGCTTTGTCCTTCATAATTCCCCCAATAATGTGTAAATTTTCCCTCTGCCTTTATAGTCGAGAGGACTTGCCAATGGAACCTAAACTTTCACGCCGATCGTTTATTCAGACGGCAACCGTAGTGGCCGCTGCACGGCAGCTGGCATGGACGCCGGTTGCATCCGCCCAGATCCGGCCTGCACCCGCCCCCGATGGCAAGTCTGTCGTGGCGCTGGTTCACGGCGATGACCGGCGGAAAAACGTCTGTGAATCGCTAGTCGCCATCGAGGACCAGATCCTGCCTGTCCTGCGGAGCAAGAAGTACGTAGTGATAAAACCAAATCTCGTCTCGACTGTCAAACAATTGGCTGCCACTCACGCGGACGCACTTCGCGGAACTCTGGATTTCCTGGCTCCGCGTTTCAAGGGGCCGGTGATCATCGCCGAATCTTCGGCAGGCGACACGCTCCAGGGATACGACAATTTCGGATACCAGCGTGTGATCGACGATTTCAAGCCGCGGCCGGTGAGTCTGCTCGACCTGAACGATGAAGCAAAATATGAGACCATCTACGTGGCTAACGCCGACCTGCACCCCGTGCCGGTGCGCCTGGCCTCGCGGCTGCTCGACCCGGAAGCCTACATCATCTGCTCCGCCGTCCTGAAGACCCACAACGTCACTGTCGCCACTCTCTCCGTCAAGAACATGACCCTGGGAGCCCCGCTGCACAATGCGAGGAAGGAGACGAAGCGATGGAATGACAAGCGGCATTACCACGGTGGCGTCCGCCAGACACACTTCGACATGCTGCTCACCGCCCAGAGGATGCGGCCTTACTGGGGGGTCACGGTCATCGACGGCTTCGAGGGGATGGAAGGAAACGGCCCGTCGGCTGGCACGCCCGTCCCGTCGCGCATCGCGATCGCCTCGACCGACTACGTTGCCGCCGACCGTGTGGGCGTTGAGGCAATGGGAATCAATCCCGATTGGCCGGGATACCTCAAGTACTGTGCCCAGGCAGGACTGGGGCAGTACGATCTATCGGGCATCGACATCCGCGGTGCACGAATCGCAGATGTGCGGAGACAATATCAGCTCCACCCTGATATCGAGCGCGAGCTCCAGTGGATGGGGCCCATGACCGACATTCC
>JAFNAH010000438.1 GCA_017860075.1 Acidobacteriota bacterium
GGGCATCGGATTCGGTCCCCACGGCGAGGGCTACGTGCGTTTTGCGCTCGTGGAGAATCAGAAGCGCACGCGCCAGGCTCTGCAGGGTTTGAAGAAGATTCTCTGAGATTCGACCCGCTGTCACAGAAATGCGGCCAGAAGCTGTGTGTAAGCTCCTTTCTGAGGCCGTGAAACAGAGGCAAGCTGCGATCTGTCAATAACATATCGTGGTCCGACCCCATCACCGGACGTCAAACGTGGCTGGCGCGGCACGTGCAATCCAGAATTGGAATTTCAGGGTCAGACCCCGTTTGGGGAAAATTCGTGGAGGATGAGGGCGGCGGCGACGGCTACATTCAGGGAGTCGGCGGCGGAGTGCATCGGGATGGTCACCCGGCGATCGCAGATATCTACCAGGCCGGGATCCAGGCCGTGGGCTTCGTTTCCGAAGAGAACCACGGCGCGCCCGGAAACGGCCGCCCCACGGACCCTCTCGGCATCCCGACCAACGACGGTGGCGATGAGTTCAAAGCCGTGTCCGTTCTTCAGACGAAGCAGGTCCCCGGCGAGATCGTTCGCCTCGCGGATGGGCATTCGGAAACCGTTCCCCATCGACACTCGAATCACCCGCCGCGAAAAAGGATCGGCGCATCCCGGCCCCAGGATGAGACCGCCGACGCCAAAGGCCGCACAATGACGGATGATACTGCCCAGGTTCTCGGGATCATCAACACTCGCACACCCGACAAGGATCGAGGCCGGGGCCAGGGCAGCCAGATCCGGCGGCGACTTCCGACGCCCGCATGCCATCGTCCCGGCATGGAACTTGAACCCTACCAATTCGGTTGCCAGCTTGTCCGGTATGATGAGAACCTCGAGGCCCGGCCTCTCGAACTGATCAAGCAGGGAAACCCGCCGCTCGCTTACCAGCACCGACACGACCTCGAAATCGCTCGCGAGCAGCCGCTCGACAACCTTGTCTCCTTCCGCGATAAACAGTCCCGCGCGTCTGTTAAGGGTCGCCGTCTTGAGGCTCCGGTACGGATCCAGACGGCGGTCCTCGAGCCTGTCGACCATCGTATTATTCACGGTCTCATCCTAGCTCTTAGATGCTGGAATGCCGAAAACCCAGGAGGGCATCTCCATGCGAGCCCCTTTTGCGCCGTCCACGATCTGGTTGATTCTGAGGTTGCCTGTCAAGTTGACGAGCATGCGGGCGTCCTTCTCAGTTTGACCGGTCATGCGCGACAGGAGATTTACCATGTCGTCGGTGGCCTGCCAGGCAGCCTCGCCAAGATCTTTGTGAGTACCCATCGTCGCCACGAATTCCGGCCTGAGAATCACCGGGCGTGGGGAGAGCGGTTCCGGCAGTTTGCGGAAGCGCACCAGAACCTCGGCATCGCATTCAATTCCCTGGCCGCCGATTTCGCCGTCGCCCTGCAGCGCATGCGCGTCCCCGATCCCGAGCAGCCCGCCCTTGACCCGGGCCTTGAACACGAGCGTGCTCCCGGCCCTCACCTCCCTGCAATCCATATTCCCGCCCGTGTCGGTCGGCGTCCTCGTATCCATCTGCCCGTCAGCAGGCGCAATGCCGATCTGACCGATCATGGGTTGGAGCGGCAGGCGGATGCTCTTGCTGAAAGTGGCATACCCGTTGGCCAGCTCGAAGATCCTCCCTCCGCTGTATCCCCAGTCGGCCACGCGGATGTCGAGGATGTCTACGGCGATTGCATCCCCCGGCTCGATGCCTTCGACGTAGATCGGACCGGTGCCCGGATTGACAGGGTCGCCCTCCCTCGCCTCCTTGAAGGTCCCGTCACGCGTGACAAGACCCGGCAGACCGTGCTGGCACTCCACGAGCACGACTTCGCCGACGCCCACCCTGTAAGCAGGCTCCAGTCCGGCGCTGTAGGTGGTAAAGCACTTCTCTTTCGAGAGACGGCGGACACCGGACTTCAGCGCGTCCTGTGCGATCGCCGTCATGCTGCCGGCTGCGGTCAAGAGCGTGCACTGCGTGACGAAGGTTCTGCGATTCATCTGTTCACTCCCTTCCAGTCCGGCCAGGACACGATCGGCAGATAGTTGGATTCGTTGTATGCCGAAGGCCTGCGCGGCGCATAGACCTTCTCGCCCGCAAACCGGGTCGACTGGGTATAGATATAGATTGCATCCGGGTTCCAGGTGATGACCTCGTCACGCGGATCGCCTGTCAGGTCGTGTACCAGGTATGCCATGTCGGGATGACCGTCATCCGGGAACATGACCGCGCGGCGGCCCCAGCCGTCGATCATCCCGCCCTCCTCAGGATTTGTGGAAAGGAGAATGAACTCCTGCCCGTCGCCGCGCCAGTTTACCGGCATGATCGGAGAGCCTTCGTGGATCAGCTCGAACCGCGTGATTTCTTCTCCGGTGCACCCGCTGTAGAGGGAGATCAGGCCAGGCTCGCCCCAGAAGTTGATCTCGCAGAACTCGAGTCCCGGGATGTCGGGCCGGTACTGCCCTATTGAAGGCGTCTGTGCGTGACCGATCCGGTGATGGAGGAGGATTTTGCCCTGCGGGCTTGCCACAACGACACCGTCGTCGCTCGCCGAAATGAAGACCCTGTCCTCGCTCTTGTCGAGGCAGAAATTGCCGGCGCAGATCCCGTC
The DNA here is from genome assembly GCA_017860075.1 of Acidobacteriota bacterium. GTDB lineage: Bacteria > Acidobacteriota > UBA6911 > UBA6911 > UBA6911 > JACADW01. The sequence goes on from JAFNAH010000438.1 coordinate 2,628, forward strand.
CGCATGATCCTGCAGCTCCTTGTCCAGGGTCCAGACTGCCCGGCCGTCGTGGTCAAAGAGAGTGTATCCGATGAAGACCTCGTCCTTCCCGTCGCGATCAGAGTCATAGAAATAGGGGAAATGACTCAACCTGGCAGTCGCAGTCCAGAGCAGCTCGAACCTGTTGGTGTAGGCCCAGAGCCGGGTGTGGCGGTCTTTGATTATCACGTCCAGCGGTTTACCGAGGCCACGCAGGTCGGCGAACGATATGCAGTCGACGTTCAGGTATGGAAGCTGGTCGCGGCGGTAGTAGTGCTGGAATTCCTTCCAGGAGGTCTCCTCCGGCTGAATCTGAGAAGCAGG
>JAFNAH010000439.1 GCA_017860075.1 Acidobacteriota bacterium
ACAGCACACGGCTTTGATGAGTTCTTCGGTAACCTCTACCATCTCAACGCCGAGGAGGAGCCGGAAACCTACTACTACCCGAAAGACCCGGAGTTCAAGAAGAAGTACGGCCCGCGTGGTGTGATCCACAGCTACGCCGACGGCCGGATCGAGGACACCGGCCCACTGACGGCGAAGCGCATGGAGACGATCGACGAGGAGATCTACGGCGCGGCGACCGCCTTCGTGGATCGCAACGCCCAGGCGAAGAAGCCCTTCTTCCTCTGGTTCAACACAACGCGCATGCACGTCTGGACGCACCTCAAGAAGGAGTCCTACGGCAAGACGGGCATCGGCATCTACCCGGATGGCATGGTCGAGCACGACGCCATGGTCGGCCAGCTTCTCAAGAAACTGGATGACCTCGGCCTGACCGGGAACACAATTGTCATCTACAGTACGGACAACGGTGCCGAGACGGCGAGCTGGCCCGATGGCGGCATTACTCCGTTCCACGGCGAGAAGGGCACGACCTGGGAAGGCGGCATGCGGGTTCCCCTGTTCGTGCGCTGGCCGGGCGTCATCAAGCCTGGTACCGTCTACAACGACATCATCTCCCAGGAAGACTGGATGCCGACGCTGCTGGCCGCGGCCGGCGTGCCCGACATCGTGGAGAAGCTGGAGAAGGGATACAAGGCCAACGGACGCGAGTTCAAGGTCCACCCGGACGGCTACAACTTCCTGCCCTATTTCAAGGGAGAAGCAAAGAAGGGACCCCGCGAGGAGATCCTCTACTTCGGCCAGGGCGGCGAGCTGAATGCCGTGCGGTGGAATGACTGGAAGGTCAACTTCGCGGGGATCGACGGCAACATCGCCTTGGGCACGCGCAAGGTCACGGGATGGCCGCTGATCGTGAACCTCAGGGCCGATCCGTATGAGAAGATGCCGTTCGACTCGATGATGTACATGCGCTGGTACGCGGACAACCTCTGGCTCTTCGTGCCGGTTCAAGGGAAGGTCAAGGAGTTCCTGATCACGATCCCGCAATACCCCTTCCAACAGGGCAGCAGCCTGAATGCAGCGGGTATTAACTATCAAACCCTTAAGGCGGCCGAGGCCCTGAAGCGGTTGCAGGAATTGGAGACCATCGCGGCTCCGACCAATTAGTTCTGTGTCTGTGAGGCCGCGCCCGGCCCGACCGGATGCGGCCGCCGACCCTGGAACCTCGGCACAGAAAGGTAACTATGACTCTGAAAAGGATTGCATTGACGCTTGCGGCCCTGTGGCTCTCAGCCTCGATTTCTACGACTGCGTTTGCGCAGGACGCTCCCTCAGCCGCGGAAACGCAGGAGGCCAACCTGAAAGCCTATGTGGACCTGCTGCGCAAAGACCTTAAGAAGGACAAAGTGGCTATCCTCACCGAGTTGATGCAACTCGACCCGGAGGAGTCGGCGAAGTTCTGGCCGGTGTACAACGAGTACGACAAGGCCCTGACCAAGTTAGGTGACGAGCGCATCGCGCTCATCAGGATGTGGGCCGAGAACTACGATTCGCTTTCGGACCAGAAGATAACGCAGATCGCGACCGGTCTCCTGGACGTCGAAGGCCGCAGGAACCAGCTCAAGAAGGAGTACTTCAAGCGCATGAGCCAGGCCGTCTCGGTGAAGCAGGCGGCGCGCTTCCTGCAGATCGAAAATCAGATCGAGAAGCTCGTGGATCTGCAGATCGCCGCGAGTTTGCCCATCGTCGAGTAGCGAGGAGGAAGTATGACAAGTCTGACATTCAGAGCCGTTCTTACTTTCGGAGCAATCACGGTCCTGGCGATGAGCCTCCAGGCGGACACATTGAAACTCAAGAGCGGTGCCGCAGTCCAGGGCACGCTGATCAGCGCTAACTCGAGGGAAATTGTATTTCTGGGTGCGGATGGGGCGGCAAAGACGTACCCGATCGCCAACGTTTCGGGCATTGACTTCGCACACCTCACGGCTGCGCCCGCGGCCAAGCAGGCGGCTGCACCCCCAGCCAAAGCCGCTGTTCTGACCATCCCCACAGGGACGCAGATAACGGTGCGCACGATTGACGCGATCGAGGGCAATACGGCCAAAGCGGGCGCGCGCTACCGCGCCAGCATCGACGATCCGGTGATGGTCGGCAGTAAGACGGCTATCCCTCGCGGCGCCAACTGCACGCTTGAGGTCATGGCTGTAGAGCAGGGAAAAGAGTTGGCTCTGCGTCTGCGGGACATCAATGTCGGCGGCAAAACCTATAGCGCGTCCACCGAGTACGCCGAGGTGGACGCGACCGGGACCAGCAAGAAGAAGAAGGCGGTCCGGCGAGGTGTTGGCCTCGGCGCGATAGGTGCAGGCATCGGCGCAATCGCCGGCGGCGGATCGGGCGCTGCCATCGGCGCCGCGATCGGCGGCGGCGTTGGCGCCGTCTCGGCGGCAGGCGCGAAGGGCAAGCAGCTCAACGTCCCCTCGGAGACACGCTTGCTCTTTGCTCTCAAAGCGCCGGTCCCCATGAACTGACACTCACGCCGAGGACGCCCTCTTCGGCCGGATCGGCTCGGCGTTCGACACGTCCCCACGTGAACAACAAATCCCTCAGCATCACGATGGGCCCCCTTGGGCGCAAGTACACGTCGAGATGAACGAGGCGCGCTTGCGCTCGGGTCAGAAGTAGAGGTTAACCACCACTCCCACGGCGTTCACGGTTCGGTTCGAACTCCCGCCGGAGTCATTCTGGTGCTCGAAGTACCCTTCGAGTTCGAAATGTCTGGTGATCGGGAAAGTCGAGCCGCCGATCAACGCGTTCCGGCTCCATTTATCATATCTGCTGTCGTAGTAGACTTCCCCGCGGATATAGGGGCTGGGCTTAAAGCGGCCAATTGAGAATTCCCTTTCGACGGTCAGTCGGTTGCGGTAACGCCAGGAGTATTCTCCTTCAATAGAACGAAAATCCATGCGGTTCCGGTCCGAGACGAGC
>JAFNAH010000440.1 GCA_017860075.1 Acidobacteriota bacterium
CTCGGCTTCGCCGCGGAGCACCGGATCGCAGTCTATCCGAGGGGCGTCTCCTCATCGGCCTTCGGTGCTTCAGTACCCACTCGCAACGGAATGGTCCTGGATTTCTCCTCCATGGCCGGAATCCTCGCCGTCGATCCACCGAGTCTGACCGTCCGGTTGCAGCCAGGCGTGCGATGGGCCGATCTCGCGTCCCGCCTGGAGAGACAAGGCCTCGCGCCGATCACCACGCCATCGAGCCGCTTCTCGACCGTTGGGGGATGGGCGTCAACCGGGGGCCTGGGGATCGACGGTTTTGGGTACGGCCATTTCTCCCGAGCGGTGACGGGCGCACGCATCGTCCTGATGGACGGCCGGGTGCTGAATCTGAGCGGCCCGGAGAGCGGCCTGCCGGATTTCCTGGGTACCGAGGGGCAGTTGGGAATTTTCACGGAGATCACGCTGCGGGTAAAGCCAAAGCCTCTATTCAGCAGTCCCAGGCTCGGCTACTTCGGAGATGCGGGGGCCGCGTTCGATTTCCTGGACCGTCTGGGTGCCCGCGGGCACCGGCCGTCTCATGTCGTGTTCTATGACCGGCAGCGGATGGCGGAGGAGAACCATGTATTTGCCGACCGGACCGGCCGCGATCTCCCGATCGTCGATGAGAAGGACGCGGTCCTGGTGCACTTCGACGACGCCGGGGAGGAACGCAGGTTCCTGGAGTCCGAGGACGCGACGGTGTTCGGGTCCGGTTCCAGCCGCCCCGCCGCCAGGTATGTCTGGACGGAACGGTTCTTCCCGCTCAAGGCACAACGCCTTGGTCCCGGCCTGCTGGCGAGCGAGGTCGTGCTCCCGAGGAAATCCGTGCCGGCCTTCATCGAGCGCGCACGAAGGCGGGCGCAGCGTTTTGGGATCAAGCTTGCGGTCGAGGCGATTGTATCGCGCACGGAAGGAAGCACCGATACGTGCGTGGTCATCGCATCGTTCCCGTGCGATCCCGGGCGGCGCTGGAACTACCTTCTCCGGCTCTTGCTGGTGCAGATCCTGATGCGCGACGGCCTGAGCATGCGCGGGAGGGCGTACGGCCTGGGCATCTGGAATGCTCCTTTCATTGCGGGTTCGTATTCGTCTGGGGAGAGGCACCGGCTCCAGTCCCGAAAGGAGGAACTCGACCCTCGGAATCTCCTGAATCCCAACAAGTTCTTCGCGGTGCGCACACGCTTCTTCAACCTCCCCGGCCTGTTCTTCCGGCCGACCGTCTTCCGGCTGTGTCTTCACGTCGCGACCGCACTCACGCCGATTCTCCGTGCCACCGCCGGGAACGGCGCTCTCTCTTCGATGCGCCGTTGGGTTGTTCCGTCTCCGGATGTGGACGACGGCAGCAGCCTGCTCGCCCAGACCTCGCTGCGGTGTACGTCCTGCGGGTCCTGTGTCTCTGCCTGCCCCGCATATCTGCTGACCGGCGACGAGCTTGTTGCCGGCCGGTCCAAGCTTCGCATGGCCGAGGCCTGGCTGGCTGGCAGGGAGATCCAAAGGGACGAGAGCCACAGGTCATTCCAGTGCCTGCATTGCGGTTTGTGCGAGGAAGTCTGCCAAACCAGGCTCCCGCTTCGCGACTGTTACCGGATGCTGGAGCGATGGATCGAAAAGGAGCACGGCTATCCGCGTGAACTGGTCCAGGACTTCGTGAGGAGGCTGGACGCGGACCGCGAGCTGATCCGGGTCACCTTCGGGCTCGATATCCCGGAGTGGTCGCCCGGTAAGACTGCTCCCCAACTCCGGGACGTCCAGAGCGCGATGGAGGTGCGGGCATGAACGGGAAACGCCTCGGACCACGGCCCGCTCCTGCGCGCCACCCGATCCTTCGACCTCAGCGGATCGAGAGAAGCGATCGCTGCATCAACTGCGGGACGTGCACCTGGGCATGCATCTACGGCTGTCACGAGCGCTCCGGGACCGACCCGCGCAAGATGGCCGATCCCAAGCCGGCGTGCTGCAGGAACTGCTTTGCGTGTGTTCTGCAGTGCCCGCGCGGGGCGCTGAGCATGCATCCTTGTGAGGAGTACCTGAAGCTCGGCGACGGGGTCTATACGCCGGCGATCATCGCCTCCCTGCAGGAGCAGGCCTCGGCCGGGAAGATACCGGTGAGCGGGGCCGGTTACGGCGGCCCGTTCGATGGCGACGGTTACGACAACATCTGGACCGACATGTCCGAGATCGTTCGGCCGACGCGCGACGGTATCCACGGCCGGGAGCACATCTCCACCACGGTCCATCTGGGCCGCACGGTGAGCGACCTGTGCGACATGCAGTTCGACGCACACTGGAACCTCAAGTCGCTCATACCCCCGAGCCGCGAAATCCCGATCCCCATCCTGTTCGGTTCGCTTCCATTCGCACCCGGAGACGGAATCATCTCCGCGCTGGCTCTTGCAGCAAGCCAGCTCACGACCTACCTGACCCTTCGCTCCGATCAGAATCCCGGGCGTTACACGGAGTATTACAACCACCTGGTGGTTCGATTGAATCCGGGAGACCTGGAGGCGAGACGCGAGACTCTGGAGTGGGCCACGATGATCGAGATTGAGCCGAACGGTGACCCGATCGGCGCGATCGAGGCCGCGCACAGGATCAATCCGCATCTCCTCACCATCATCCGCGTCCCAGCCAGGCGCGATGTCGATAGGGAGATACTCCGGCTCGCCGAAAAGGGCGCGGAGGCGATCCACCTGAGCGCCGGCATGCACGGTCGCGGCGATGGCGGAGTTCGGATGCTGGACTGCCTGAAGGCGTCCCACAGGCTGCTGGTGGAGCAAGGTGTGCGTGATCGCGTCACTCTGCTTGCATCGGGGGGCGTAGCGGCTGCGGAGCACGTTCCCAAGACGATTATCCTCGGCGCGGACGCCGTTGTGGTCGACGTTCCTCTGCTCGTCGCCATGGAATGCACGGTATGCGGCAAGTGCGGTGACGGCAGCCCGTGTCCGCGC
>JAFNAH010000441.1 GCA_017860075.1 Acidobacteriota bacterium
CGTCTGCGCGATCTCCGCAAGCCGCCGCCCTACGGCCTCTGCGGCGCGGCCTCCGATGCCGGCATCGACCTCGTCGAAAACCAGGACCCTTCCCGGATCGACGCTGCCGCACACGGTCCTGATTGACAGCATGATCCGGGAGAGCTCTCCGCCGGAAGCTATCTTCGCCAGCGGTTTGAAATCTTCCCCCTTGTTCGGCGACACGAGAAACTCTACACGGTCGATTCCCGTCGGTCCATAGTACGCTGGCAGGCGACCCTCGGCTGCCGTGTCACGCGCATGGAATTGAACGCGCAAGTCCATCTTGTCCATGGCGAGGTTGCGGAATTCCTTGCGCAGCTCGCGCTCCAGGCGGCTCGCGTCCGCACGACGCTTCTTCGAGAGCGGTTCGCTCGCCGACGCATACTCCAGCAGCTCCCCGGCGAACTGCTCTTCCAGTTCGCGGGAGGATTCGGCGTGGGACAGAAGGCCCTGGAGTTCGAGATCCGTTCTTGCCGCGTACTGCAGCACCTCGTCCGCACTGTCCCCGTATTTCCGGCACAGGCGATCGATGTCCGACAACCTGCGTTCGATTTCGTCGAGCCGCGCCGGGGAGAACTCGAGGTCGGCGCTGTAATCACGCACGGAGTAAGCGAGATCCTCGAACCGGAACAGGCCTTCCTTGAGTGCCTCGCGATGCGCCGTCCACCGGGGATCGAACGACTCGAGTTCCTGCAGGAGTCGAAGCAGCCGGTTTGCCTGTGCCAGGATCGACGATTCGTTTTCATAGACCAGGGCGTAGGTTTCGGCCGCGAGCGAGTAGATCTTTTCACGGTTTGCGAGTAACCGTCGTTCGGTCTCCAGGCTTTCCTTCTCGCCGGCTTTGGGGTCCACGCGCCGGATCTCGTCCAGCTGGAACTGGAGGATGTCCACCCGCCGCAGACGCTCCTGTTCGTCCATCTTCATTGAGTCGAGGCGCCGGAGAATGTCGCGCAGCCTCCGGTAGCGTTCGCGAATGGCCGCTACCTCAACCGTGTTGCCCCCGAAACGATCGACCCATTCGAGGTGCGTCGGCAGATCCAGAAGCGCCTGGCGGTCGTGCTGCCCGTGTATCTCCACAAGACTCTCTCCGACGGCCCGGAGCAGAGCCTGCGTGGCAAGAGCATTATTGATGAAGTTGCGGCTTCTCCCGCTTGACGTTATTTCCCTGCGCAGCAGTACTGCCGCCTCGCCGGTCGGGATTCCGGCTTCACCGAGCATGGCGGCAACGCCGGGATCGGATCCTGCAATCTCAAACTCGCCTTCAAGGACAGCTGCCTCGCAACCGCGGCGTATCATCTCCGGCGACGGACGGTCGCCGGCCAGGAGTCCAAGCGCATCGACCACGATCGATTTTCCCGAACCGGTTTCTCCCGTCAGGAGGTTCAGGCCTGGCCCGAATTCGACCTCCAGGCTGCGGACCAGGGCGAAATCCCGAATCTTCAGCAGTCGCAGCATCAGAAACCTCTCAGACAGGCACCAGATCCTGACGTCACTGCGGTCAGTCTACCATAGCGCTTCGCGGACACTGACTCCCTTTGCAGCTGCAATTCCGCGAGTGAGGTTTTCCCCTGCCGGGGGCCGCCGGCGGATCGCCGACGGCTCTTCCGGCATCGCAGGCCGCCACCGGAATCACATCAACCGCGCTGCCTGCGCCTGAATCACGACCCTGGCTTTTCGGGATTGACATCGCCCCTAAATGAGGCTATTTTCAAGGGTTATTCTATAATCAACCCACGATAGGAGGATTCGAAATAGTCACCCTGATAACGCTCGCAATGCAGGCGGACCTGCCGTTGGCGGGGCCTGCCCCGGCAGGATTCATGGGGCTGGTCGCGCGGATGGGCGCCTTCGCCCTGACTATCCTGGTTATACTGCTGGGATTCTCTCTTCTTTCATGGACCATAATCCTTCGTAAGTATTTGACGCTCCGTGAAATAGAGTCCCAGAGTCGCGCGTTTGTCGCGTTCTTTCGCAAGAGCCCGCGTCTCAGTGAGGTTAACACCTACTGTGAGCACTATCGCCATACACCCCTTACGGGTCTTTTCGCAGCCGGCTACCAGGAACTCAACGCTCAGCTGCAGTCGCTCGGTGAAAAGCGCGGCGGTGCCAACCCGGGGGGCCATCCCGTCCTGAATGATCGTGGCCTGGAGGCGATACAGCGTGCGCTTCAGCGGGCCTCGGCGGCCGAGGCCTCAATCCTCGAACGCAGCATGAGCTGGCTGGCCAGCACGGCCACGGTGACGCCATTCATCGGGCTGCTCGGGACCGTCGTCGGCATCATCAACGCCTTCCAGGGTCTGGGCATGGAGAAGACGGCCTCGATCCAGGCGGTCGCCCCCGGTATCGCCGAGGCGCTGGTAGCTACGGCCGCCGGGCTCTTCGCCGCCATTCCCGCGGTGCTGGCTTATAACCAGTTCGTGCATCGCATCAGGGAAGTTGCCGCGGAGATGGATGATTTCGCGGCGGAATTCATGAGCCTCGTCGAGCGGAGCTTTTCCTGATGGCATTCACCACGCAGCAGGGCCGCACGGCCACGTCGCTTTCCGAAATCAACGTCACCCCGCTGGTGGATGTGATGCTCGTCCTGCTGATCATCTTCATGGTGACGGCGCCGATTCTCCAGACCGGCATCGATGTCCAGCTACCTGAAACCAGGAATGTTACCGAGGCGAATCCGGCGGAGAGGATTGTGCTCTCCATCAGCCGTGAAGGATCGATCTACTATGGTTCCGAGGCGATCAACTTCTACACGATCGGTGAGCGCCTGAAGAAGGACGCCAAGGGGCCGAAGGAGGAAATATTCCTGCGCGCCGACAAGGACGTGAAGTGGGGGTCGATTGTCTCGGTGATGGATGCCATTCGCGGGGCCGGTTTCGATCAGATTAAGCTGGTTACAAGACCTTTCGTGCCGCCGCGGCGCGGAAGATAGGAAGAAGAG
>JAFNAH010000442.1 GCA_017860075.1 Acidobacteriota bacterium
TTACGGGCTACGTCGGTGCCGCTCAGGTCATCCCTGGGGTCCGGCTCCGTGTAGCCCAGCGACATGGCCTCGCGGATCGCGGCAGAGAAGGGCACCCCCTCATCCATTCTCGTGCATATGAACCCGAGAGTGCCGCTCAGGCAACCCTGGATCTGGAGGATCCGGTCTCCGGTCTCGATGAGATCCTGAAGGGTCGACAGCAGCGGCAGGCCGGCGCCAAAGGTGGCCTCATAGCGGTAACTCAGGCCGCGTTCCTGGCGAAGCTCCTGGATCTTACGGTAGTCCTCGAGGCTGTCTGCCAGCGGCCTCTTGTTTGCGGTCACGCAGTGAAAGCCCCGGCGCAGACCCTCGAGGTGGGCACCCGAAAAGTCCGCAGCCGTGGCGTCGACCAAAACCACATCGGACTTGAAGGCGCGGCTGATCTGGTCCAGGATGGCCTCGTTCGACGGCCGGGCCTGGCAGGCTGCGACCTCACTGGGCGCCGCCCCCGAGGCGAGCAATTGGAGCACTGCATCGGAAAGTCCCCGCGAATCGAAAATCAAGTTCCGGGTGGTGCATACGCCAAGAACTTTGAGTCTTACTTTAAGTATTTTGTTCACCTGTTTTCGACTGCTGCAAATCTGCCCGAGGAGGGTCCTGCCGATATTGCCGCACCCGAAAACGAAGATATTCAGGTCGCGAGTCAGTCCAAATGCGCTGTGGATAGCCTGCACAGCGTGGCGGTAATCCGCCTCGGCTATTGCCGCGGAGATATTCAACTCGGAGGACCCCTGGGCGATAGCGAGCACGTTGATGCGGCCCCTGCGCAGCGCATCGAAGAACTTGCCCGCGATCCCGGGCGTGCCTCGCATGCCCGCGCCGATGATGGAGACGATCGCAACCGCTCTCGTGACGGCGACTCGCTCGATGAGATTCCGGTCCAGTTCGACACCGAACTCCCGCTCGAGGGCGGTCCGGGCCGTGTCGGCGTCGGCCGACCGGACGACCAGGCAGATGCTGTGTTCAGATGAGGACTGCGAGATCATCATGATGTTGATGTTCTCGCGCGCCAGCACTTCGAAGACGCGGGACGCGACGCCCGGAATGCCGACCATACCGTTTCCCTCGATGTTCAGCAGCGCAAGGTCGCGAACCGAGGTTACCGTCTTGATCAACGGCTGGCGTCCGCTGCGGCTCCCGATGAGGGTACCTGCCGCCTGCGGGCTGAAGGTGTTCTTGATTCGGATCGGGATCTGGTGGACCACAGCCGGGATCATAGTTTTCGGATGAACGACTTTGGCTCCGAAATAGGACATCTCTGCGGCTTCCTGGTAGCTGATCCTCGGCAGCACGCGTGCCTCTGCGACGAGATTCGGATCGGCCGTCATGATGCCGTCGACATCCGTATAAATCCATATTTCACTGGCACATAGAGCTGCACCCAGTATCGATGCCGAATAGTCGGACCCGTTTCTGCCCAAAGTCGCGGGTCTTCCATCCGTAGTACGGCATATGAATCCCGGAACAACGGGGCTCTTTCCGCGCCCCAGGAGAGGGGCTATCTTCGCCCGGGCGCGGGCTTCAGTCTCGCCATGGTCGACCACCGGCCCTTCGCGGGTCATCTCGACCACAACAGCGTCGCGGGCGTCGAAATGGCAGAATCGCGAATCGCGGTCAGCCAATGCCCGCGCCAGCAGGTTCGAGGAGAGGATCTCCCCGAACGACAGGAGCTTGTCGCTGGTTCCGGGGGTAAATTCTCCGAGCAGCGCGATCCCGTGTGCCAGCCTGCCGGCTTCCAGCAACTGACGGCGGATGAATTCCACCATCCACTTTCGCGATTCTTCGCTGCGTACAAGCGGGCCGAAAGCCGCCACGTGCATCTCTTCCAGCCTGGCGAGCGTCTCTTCGATGACGTGGTCGCCGCGTTCAAGTGCCGCGTGCCCGAGAGACAGCAGGGAATCGGTAACTCCGGACATGGCTGAAACAACGGTCAGCACCGGGCCCTTTCTGGCCTGGGCAACCAGGATGGCCATCACGCGTTGAACCGCATCGCGGTTTCCCATCGAGGTTCCGCCGAACTTCAAGACCGTCAGCTTCTTCGAGGCCAAGATCCTTTTCCTCCTTCAGCAATCAAGGCGATTGGCGCAGCATAATACCACACGTCAATTGCTGCCGATCATTGCCGTTCGAACGCTTCCGATGGTGTCACCGATGAGGGCCCGATGCCCAGCAGGGGAGGTAGGAGGAAGGGGAAAGCGGCGCGGTCAGGCAGGGCCGGCGTGGATTCTTCACCTTCATTTATTAGTTGACATAAGATATCTTATCGGAAGTAGTGTAAAACGGCGCTTCTATCATCAAAACCCGGCCCGCACGGTGCTTCCTCCCCCCTCCAGCCTCTCCCTGGCGTCTCTCGCGCGCCCCTTCTCCTTTTCGCCCGGGATGTGCTAGCCTTACGGAGCGTAATGAGAAGAATCGATAAGCTCCTGATCAAGGCGGTAATCGGCCCGTTTGTCATTGCTGCGGTGGTGTTGACCTTTGTCGTGTTCGCACACGACATGGGCCGGCTCTCCGAGCTTCTGATCACGCGTAACGCATCGCTCGAATCGGTGGCCATGATTTGCGCGTCGATCCTCCCCGGCATCCTGATCTTTTCGCTTCCTCTGGCCTTCGTCATCGGCCTGCTCATCGGGTTGAGCGGCCTGTCGAGTGAAAGTCAGATCATCGCGCTGCGTGCTTGCGGCGTTCCTCTCCGCCGGCTGCTCGTCCCGCTCATGTTCCTCGGTGCGCTGGTGGGAGTATCGACGGGTGTGCTCTCAATATATCTGCTTCCCAGATCCATGGACCTGCTTCGCATCCTCAAGGAACGAGTGAGCCTGCGGCAGGCCACGGCGCAGGTCGAACCTCGCGTTTTCAACGAGGATTTCCCCAATATCGTCTTCTATTTGGACGACCTGTCGGTCGACCGGCAGCAGTGGGAT
>JAFNAH010000443.1 GCA_017860075.1 Acidobacteriota bacterium
CTGATATTGTAACGGGCTTCGGTGCCGATGTTGCCCAGGTTCTCCTTCGGGTTGCGTTTCCCTGGGGTGCATATCAGCAGGAACCCCCCGTCGTTATCGTGGCTGTAGTTGTACTGAAAGAGCGTGTGCCGCGAGTTGTAGTCGGAATCAAAACCCTCTCCGTCCAGCGTGGTGTGAGTCAAGTAGGCCTCGTTGAGCTGGAAGAGGGAGTTGTCGGTCGACCAGGGCCAGATACCGGCATTGTAGCTGCCTGCCCGATGGTTGCAGTCCCGGGCGATGTTGTGCTCCACCACGACCCCATCCGTTGCCCAGGGTACGATTCCGTCTCCGCCGATGTCGGCCACATAATTGTCTCGGATGACGACGTTGAGGCTTGGGAACCAGCGCGTCCGCGGCGCGTGGTAGCTCTGGGCAACTATGCCGGAGCGGTCCACTTTCCAGACGATGTTACGCTCGATGAGCAGACCGTCGAACCGGCTGGGCACCTTGTCCCCAACGGTGCGAAAGACAATTCCCCCGTTATCCTTGTGGCTGTGCTCGATCCCGTTGGTGCCGTTGACGTCATGGATGTACAGGCCTGAGACCACGATGTGCCTGGCTGTGCCGAAATTGTCCAGGAAGATGTGCGCGCCGCGCCTCACTGCCGGCTTGGGACCCAGGTTGGTAACTTCGAAGTTGCGCACTTCGATCTGCTGCACGTTGTGCAGGCGAATGACATCCTCCACTTGCCCGTCTCCATCGATCCTGGGTTTGGGTCCCGTCCCGTATCGGTCGAAAACGATCGGGGCTCCTTCGGCGCCGGAGCTTCTGGGGGCCAGCTGTCCCTTCCAGGTTGATCCACCCTTGAAGAGGATTCGGTCGCCCGGCAGGAAATCGGAGCTGTTCACCTTGGCGAGCGTCTTCCACGGAGCCTCGGCAGTAACGCCCGGCCCGGCGTCGTCTCCCTTGGCTGAATCGACGTAGAAGGTGCGCGCGCCGGCAAAGAGCGCCGACGGAATAATCACAGAAACGAAAAGAACCGCCACCATCAACTTCATCATGGAACCTCTCATACGATTTTCCTCATAGGGAGTCAGACCCTGAAATTCCAGTTTCCAGGCAGCCCTCGGTGCTGAAAATTGGAATTTCAGGGTCTGATCCCGATTGTGGAATTTTCAAAGACGGGAGGCGATCAGTTTGCCCAAGGCGGTAAGCTGGTCGACCGTCAGATAGACCCTCTGATTGACAAAATCCGCAAATGCGGTCAGGACTACGCAATGAGCGCCTTTCCTGAATGCGAGCAGGTTTTCCGCCATGCCGGGTACGATCGACCCCATGACCGCCTCATCGCCGATACCCGCGGCAGTACCCTTGGCATACTTGGCTTTGAAGCCGGCGTAGCTCCTTGCATCCGTAAACTGGACCATCAGGATGAGTTCACCTGAAGAATCGGTGAAATTCAGATCGCCGCCGGCGCCTGCCACGGACCCGCGAGGAACCAGGCTGATCCCCTTCAAACCGGTAGCCTTCTCCATTTCAGAAGCCGTGAGGTACTTTTCGTTTGGCTCCTGTGCAAGTGCATTGGCAGCCAGGCAAAGAATTAAACACATGTAAGTTCCGCACACGAAGGAAGATCTGCTCATTGTCCACACCTCTCTCCTGGGATTACCGGGAAAGGTACGACGAACCGCTCACTCGAGTCAACGAGCGGTCGTACGCGTGCGGGGAGAAGGACCGGAGCCTGCGGCAGCACATTATCCGGAGGGGTCCGTCCTCAAACGGAGAGGGGGCTTGCCAGAAACGGCCAGCTTCAGTCTCGGGTCGCTGTCGATCACGTTGAGCAACTCGCGCGTCACGCGGTCGTCGATTTCCGATGCATGCACAAGGTCGACCGGATAGCGGATGGTCACCTCAAGACCGGAAGGAACCAGACGCAACCGGCTCGTCGGCTCCAAGGTCCCGGCCGGCGCCGTTGTGAGTGTCTTTTCCATGTGGTGATATTGCTTCTGCATCTCGTCCCTATACTGGGAGAAAATGCCTGAAACGACTCCTCGCAAGCGCTCTTCTGCCAGGCGGTAGTCGCTGTCGGCGGACACCGTGAGGGTAACTTCGTGCCAGCCGAAGCTCGTGCCGGGGATCTGCTTGAATAGGCCTGCGTTCGGTTGAAAAACGACTGCATTCGAGAAGGCTACAACGCGTCCGCTCGCCGTCTTCTCCCCGCCGCTGACCAGTTCGAGCACGTGGAAACGCACGAGTCCGATGTCCAGCACTTCGCCGGTGATGCCGGCCACCTGCACACGGTCACCAACCCGGATGCCGTATCTGCCGATGAGGAAGAAGTACGCCACGACCGAGAGGATAACGTTCTGGAGCGCCACGGCAACGCCAGCCGTGAGGAGCCCGGCGAAGGTCGCAACTGAGCTGAGTTCGCTCGAGAAGGAGAAAACCAGCACGATCGCGATCACGATCCAAAAGACGATCTTGCGCAGCAGGAGGTACTGATATCGACGGCGGGCGTCGCGCACATGGCTGAATATCGCCCGCCTCCACAGTGCTGCGCCTCCAATGATCACTGCCAATATCAAGATGAGTGCCGTCAGCCTGGCGAGGAGGCTCCTCAACTCTGTCGCGCGCCTTGTTTCGAGGGCATCCCGCCAATTCGCCAGGTTCTTCTTGTACAACCCCAGAAGGATCGTCTGCTTGCTCAGAGGCAGCACAGACGCCGCCGTGCGTTTGAACTGCGCAGTCAGAGCGTCCAGCATCGCCTTCTCCTGGACAAGCACGATCTCGTCTGTGGTGTCGGTCTGGCCGGCCAGCTCGTCGCCTCGCTTCGACAGTTCTCTGAGGGTGTTCACAAGCGGCGTGCGCAACTCTCTTGACGTCTGGCTAAGAGCGTCCGTCGCCTGAATGGCGTTCTGAACCGTGCGGATTCTTCCTGACAGAGCGAAGATGTCCGCTGTCAGTGCCCAAACACC
>JAFNAH010000444.1 GCA_017860075.1 Acidobacteriota bacterium
GGCAGAGACTCGCCCATCGGAGGGACAGCCGCGTGTGCGCGCTGCACCCGTCCCTGGATGTTCGTGAAGGTCCCTTCCTTCTCGGCGTACACGGCCGACGGCAGTTGGACGTTCGCCATCCCCGCGGTCGCCTGGCTGAATGAACCCTGGTATGCGACGAAGTCCACCTTCCCGAGCGCGTCGCGTACTTCCTGACCGTCGTGGCCCCGTGTCAGGTCGTGATGGCAGATATATAGAAACCGTACCTGTCCCTGCGCACAGTCTCGCAGCAGTTCGCCGCTGCCGCTCCGGCCGAGGCTCATGACCTCCGCCCCGCGCGAGTTCGGGTTCTTGTCGGGCGTGATCAGGAAGTCGTCCGATGAAACCGGCCCGGAGGCAGGCACCTGGTACTCGATCCTGTCGACTTTGAGGAGGTCCCGGAAGAGGCGGCGCAGGGCGAAAAGCTCCTCATTGCTCATCTGGGGCGATGCCAGCACCGCAACGGCGTCAGGGCCATGCCGCTGGATCGTATCGCGCAGCGCCGCGGCGGTCACCTGGATTGCCTCCGCCCACTCCGCCTGGTGCAGCGAACCGCCGCGCCTCACCTTCGGAGTCTGCAGCCGATCCGGCGAATCGATGGCATGGTATGCGTAACGGCCCTCGTCGCACAGCCAGTAGCCGTTGACCTCCCGGTTATAGCGCGGCTTCAGCCGGTGCACACGCTTGTCATGGTAGCGCGCGTTGAAGCGTTCGTTGGAATGGATCTCGATGTTGCATCCGCGGCTGCACCCGGGACAGATGGAAGGCGTGCGCCCCAGGAACCAGACCCTGCACTGGAAGCGGAAGTCCCGGTCGGTCAACGCACCCACGGGGCATATGTCAACGACGTTCCCGGAGTAACGGTTCCTCAACTCGATACCCGGGAAGATGTCGATTTCGCTCCGGTGCCCCCGGTCGATCACCCCAAGTTCCGCTGTCCTGGATATTTCTTCCGTGAATCGAACGCAGCGTGTGCACAGGATGCATCGCTCCTGGTCGAGGATCACGTATGGGCCGATAGGATGGGCCTTCTTGCGCTTGGTCTTGTTCTCATTGAAGCGCGGATCGTACCTGCCGTGGGCCATGTAGTAGTTCTGCAGCTCGCATTCCCCGGATTGATCGCAGACCGGGCAATCCAGGGGATGGTTGAGCAGCAGAAACTCGAGCACGGACTGCCGGTTGCGCAAGGCCTCGGGAGTCTTCGTGCGGACGACCATGCCTTCGGAAACCGGTGTCGCGCAGGATGGCTGGAGCTTGGGCATGCGCTCGACCTCGACCAGGCACATGCGGCAACTCCCGACCACCGACAGGCCCGGGTGATAGCAGTAGTGCGGTATTGACACTCCTATCGACCTGGCGGCCTCGAGAATCATCGTTCCCTTGGGGGCCTGGACGGTCTGCCCGTCGATCGTGAGTGTGACCAGATCCGTCTGTGACACAGGTATCCTCAGTTTTTCGGCCCGATCAGAGGCTGGCGTTTCCTGATCGGGTAGTCCTTTCGCAGCGGATGTCCCTGGAATTCCTCGTACAGAAGGATGCGCCTCAAGTCCGGGTGCCCGACAAACCGGATGCCGAACATGTCCCAGACCTCGCGCTCGAGCCAGTTGGCAGAATCCCACAGCGATACAAGCGATTCCACCGCCGGGGCAGCGTCGTCAGGCCTCACCTTGATTCTCAAGCGGTGCCCCAACGGGATCGAAACCAGATGATACACGACGTCGAACCTCGGGTTACGCCCGAGGTAATCTACCGCCGTGATATCGGCGAGCATGTTGAACTGCAGCCTCGCGTCCTTTTTCAGAAACTCCATCACCTTCAACAAGTGTCCGGGCTCGACCAGGGCGACGGCATCTCCCTGCGGCTGGCCGGTCTCGAGGACCCCCTTGGGAAACGCCTCGCTCAGGATGCCCAGCAGCGGCGATGGATCACGGACGGGCTTCTCAGCCGGAGTGTCTATTCCCATTCCAGTGCGCCGATCTTCCATGCGTATACGAACCCAACCCCGACCACGATGAAGAATACGAGCATTTCAACGAAGCCGAAGACTCCGAGTTCCCGGAAGACAACGGCCCATGGAAAAAGAAACGCCAGTTCCACGTCGAAGAGTATGAACAACAGAGCCATCAGGTAAAAGCGCACGTTCGCCGGTTTGTGAGCCAGGCCTTCCGAAGGGAAGCCGCATTCGAAAGGGGCATCCTTTACCGGGGATCGTTTCCTGGGGCCGAGCAGCGCCGACGCGGCTATAAACAGCCCGGCGATCCCGCCTGCCAGCAGCGCCATGACCACTAACGGGGCTATGGTGTTCATGATTCCTCTGCGTGCCCAGTTCTTCTTCGAAGGTGCACTACTCTAACATTTGCCCCGAACGGAAATCAAATCAATAATGGCGTCCGAGACGCCGCTGTCGTCGCTCTAAAATTTGACAAAGCAATAGGTTAGCCTCACACTTATTACTCGCTTGGCCGCCAGCCCGGGGTGAGTTCGGATCGGAGCCGCCAGGCTCGCTGGTCGTTCCAGGGGGTAATCGATGGGCCGTTTCAGAACCGGTTTTGCGTTGGTTGCGGTGCTGTTTTTGGGTCTCGCTCCGGGAGGGCGGACGTATGCGCTGATGCAGGAGGATTCCCGGGACGGGCTCCTCAAGGCAGCCGACGAGATCACGCAACAGGTTGCCAGGATTCGCTGCCTGGAGCCGAAGGCGCCAATCAAGAAAGGGATAGAGACCAGAGAGGAAATAGCCCGATACCTGGACCGTCGTGTCAAGGAAGACTACGACGAGAAGGACCTGCTCGCCGAGGGAAGGCTGCTCGAGAATCTCGGCCTGATCCCGGAGGCTGCGAAATATAAAGATCTGGTCATGAAGCTGCTCACGGAACAGGTGGGCGGTTATTACGATCCTGAGGAGAAGACTCTCTTCATCGCCTCCTGGCT
>JAFNAH010000445.1 GCA_017860075.1 Acidobacteriota bacterium
CCCATCGTCCCGGACATCATCGACGATTTTCACCTCACGCTGACCGCAGCCGCCCTCCTCCCGTTCTCCTTCTTCCTTGCCTACGGTGTCATGTCCATTCCGACCGGGATGCTGGTCGAGGCTTACGGGGAGAAGCGGGTGATCCTGGCAGCTTTCCTGTTGGCGTTCCTGGGCTCGGTGACTTTCGCCCTCACGCCGCACTACGGCATGGCCATCTGCTCGCTTTTCGTCATAGGCGTGGGTATGGCCGCACTCCAGGTGGCCATCAATCCCCTGCTGAGAGTCACCGGGGGTGAAGAGCACTTCGCGTTCAACTCGGCGACCGCGCAGCTGATTTTCGGGGTGGCTTCTTTTCTGAGCCCGCGTATCTACTCATACCTGGTGAGCAGCATGGGAGGCGACCCGGGGCTCCGCAACCCGCTGATAAGCTCGCTCTCGCGACTGGTGCCTGCCGGCATGCCCTGGGTATCGATCTATTGGATCTTCGCAGCTGTGACTTTCGCAATGGTCGTCATCATCTTCGTTTCCCGGTTTCCGGCGGTCGAGCGCACCACCGATGAACAGGCAGGGACCTGGGATAGTCACCGCAAGTTGCTGAGCAAGCCGATCGTTTACCTGTACTTCTTCAGCGTATTTACATACGTCGGATGCGAGCAGGGTACATCCAACTGGATATCGGAATTCCTCTCGAGGTACCACCACTACGATCCTCACACCGCCGGAGCCGACGCTGTCTCCTGGTTCTGGGGCCTGCTCACCGCAGGGTGCTTCCTCGGAATGCTACTGCTGAAAGTCTTCGACAGCCGGAAGGTCCTGATTGCATTTTCGTGTGCCGCGCTTGTGTGCCTCACAGCCGCTCTCTTCGGATCTGCGCCGGTCTCCCGCATCGCCTTCCCTCTCATGGGGCTGGCCGCATCCGTGATGTGGCCAATCATCATCTCGCTGGCGCTGAATTCGGTCGAAGAACTGCACGGTTCTTTTTCGGGAATCCTGTGCACCGCCATCGTCGGGGGCGCGGTCGTGCCGTTGATCATCGGCCGCCTGGGAGACTGGTTCGGTTTACGGACGGGTATGACGTTTCTCTACCTGACGTTCGGCTGGGTGTTGAGCGTGGGGTTCTGGGCAAGGCCGATCATCAAGAACAAAACCATTTCTTGAGCCCCGGTCGTCGCCGTTCTGCGCCCGACTTGTTGACCAACTGTCCCTGCCCGTCTGCTGTTTTGGCTGGAAGAACGCGGCGCATCGTCGCAGTATTTCCCTGGAGGTGGCTCCGATGTCGATAATCCGACTCACAGTCAACGGACAGTTGCGCAGCGTGGACACCGAACCTGAACGTCCCCTTCTGGACGTGCTGCGCGAAGACCTGGGATTGACGGGGACAAAATACGGCTGTGGTGAAGGACAGTGTCGTACCTGCACGGTGCTGATGGACGGCAAACCGATTGCGTCTTGCGTGACACCGGCGCGCATGGCACAGGGAAAGAGGATCGTCACGATCGAAGGACTTGCCACAGAGGGGAGACTCCACCCGGTTCAGCAGGCTTTCCTGGATGAAGACGCGATGCAGTGCGGCTACTGCACGCCGGGTATGATCATGAGAACCGTCAGCCTCCTGGAAAGCAATCCCAAGCCCACGGAAGCTCAGATCATCGCAGGGTTGAACGGCAACCTGTGCCGATGCAACCAGTACGTCCGAATCATAGCGGCAGTGAAGCGCGCGGCCGGATACGCACAGAAGAATCCTGAGGAGGCCAGCCATGTCAAGTGACCCTGAAGCACTCGTCCCGGACTGTTATGAACTGCGCGAACCTGCCGCCCGCCGCTCCGCGTGGACCCGGAGGGAGTTTCTCGAACTTACCGGGGCAGGACTCTTGATTGTCGCCACCGCACCGACTGCAGAAGGACAGGGGGCCGCTGCCGAGGGTACGCTGGAGGCGCGGCTGCACATCAACGAAGACGGCTCGATCACCATCCTCTCCGGAAAAGTGGAAGAGGGGCAGGGGCCACGGACGGAGCTGGCCATGGCGGCAGCCGAAGAACTTCGTGTGCCGCTGGAACGCGTGAAGATGGTGATGGCCGACACCGCGTTGGGGCCAAACGACGGCATTACCGCCGGAAGTCGCACGACGCCTGGAACTGTGCCGGCGGTGCGCAAAGCGGCCGCAACAGCACGAGAATTGCTCATCCTCGTCTCCAGCCGTCAGCTGAACGTGCCGCGCGGCTCTGTCGAGGTGCGGGACGGAACCGTGACTGCGGAAGGCAGGAATTTCAGCTATGCCGATCTGGCGAAATCACCCGAGTTGACTGCCGCGTACCGGCAGGCCCTGCCGGTGGACACCCCCCTCACACCCGCAAAGGACTGGAAGATACTGGGCACACCCGGCATCCGGCTGAATGGACGCGAAATAGTCACCGGAGCGACCAGATACCCGTCCGACATCGTGCGTCCGGGAATGCTATACGGAAGCGTCCTGCGCGCACCTTCGTACGGGGCGAGACTACTGAAGCTGGATAAGTCGCAGGCGGAACTCATGCAGGGCGTGCGCGCAATCCGAGATGGGGATTTCGTCGGCTTTGCCGCAAAGACGGCGTTCGCGGCACGCGAAGCCGTCCAGGCCGTCGCGGCAACGGCACAATGGGAGACTGCGGAACAACCTTCCAGCGACGTCCTGTTCGGATACCTGAAGGAACGTGCGCGGGAAGACCCGCAGCGCCCCCGCGGCTCCGCCAGGGGTTCGGTTCAGGAGGGGCTGAAGCAGGCAGTGCGCAGATTGAAGGCATCGTACACGGTGGCATATGTCCAGCACGCCCCGATGGAACCGCGGGCGGCGGTAGCTGAGTGGAAGGAGGGCCGGCTGACAGTCTGGGCCGGAACCGACAATCCCTATGGCGTGCGCGAACAACTTGCGCAAGCGTTCCACCTGGAACAGGAC
>JAFNAH010000446.1 GCA_017860075.1 Acidobacteriota bacterium
GAGCTTCTCCACAGGAAGAATATAACACCGGCGGGGATCGGCATCCGCAAGCAGGTGGTTAATGCAATCGCCATCGGGATCGGAATCGGGGCCGCAATCTGCATCGAGATTCGAAGCCATGATCAACCGACAGGCCTCGGGATTGAAGCCAGCCATCGGTCGATACCGATTCCGTTGCCGATCCCGATCCCGATACCGACCCCGAGGGGCACTTCGATTCGCCCAGCTGTGCGGAGCATGCCAAAGCCACACTGCGCAGGCGTGGTCGAACACTTCTGAATCGCAGATGCAGCCACGGAGGATTTCCGATTAGTCTGACGGGTGTTTGCACTGGCAGTCGCGGGAAACCGCGGAAACAAGGCTGTGCCAGAAGGAGCGGTATTCCGTGACCACGGAGGGGATGAACACTGTGACCTCAGGGAGACGCTTGCCCAGCAGCAGGTCGCTCATCACCTCGTTCGAGATGTCCTCGGCTGCCTGGATTGCATAGTAATCGCGGGTCAGAATGTCCAAGGAGCCCGACGGCAGTCCCTGTTTGAAATTCAGCTCGCACCAATCGCCGAAAGGTCCATCCCTGGAATCGACCATCGGCGCGCCCTCGAGGCGGCATGCCAGCGGTCTGCACTCATAGACAAGGCACTCATCGTGGCTCCCGAGAAGAGGGCATCGCGGGCTTCGAGCCGATTCGACGATCCGATCCAGGACGCTATGGGGCAAACCGCGCAGCAGAAACGGGGGATCAAGCCCGGGGACCTCATGCTCGATGAGATTTTGGGTGACTTGTGCCCGGGCGGCAGCCTGCTCCCTCTGCGCTGAGGGAAGCCTGCCGTACCCCTCCGCCAGCAGAAACGCATCTGCAAACGAGATATCGAACAACCCGTGACAGCAGAGAGCGCATCCGCGACCGCACTGCATCTGGTCGGGGTAAGTCGCGAACACCCGGGCAAACCATTCCCCGTTCTCCTCGAGAAACGCGAGGTGCCGCTTCATCCAGTCATGCATAACAACTCCGCCGCCTCCCGGTCGCTATATGATCTCACAACCTTCCGTTTTCCGGTTGAGTAGCCAGATGCAATCCCTTATTCTTCACACATGGGCATGCCGATGGGGTATGTCCGCAAGTTCTGATTCTGGCCGCAGGGTCTTCAAACGCAGACCGAAGGGTTGAGGAGGGGAAAATGTCCAGACTGAAAGAAAAACTACGTCAAAAGATCGAAGCATGGCGACCGCGGACGGCAAAGCTGGTCAAAGAGCATGGCGACGTCAAGCTCGGCGACGTCACGATCGGGCAGGCGATAGGTGGAGCCCGGGGAGTCAAATGTCTTGTGACCGACATATCATACCTTGATCCGCTGGAAGGCATACGCTTCCGCGGATATACGATCCCCGAGACTCTGGAAAGACTGCCCAAGGTGCCGGGGAGCGAAATGCCCTACGTCGAAGGGCATGTCTACCTGCTACTGACCGGCGACATCCCGACCATGGATGAAGTGGTCGAGGTTGCGGAGGAATTCAAGAAGCGAAAGGCTGTTCCGCAGTATGTGTTTGACATCCTGCGCGCCATGCCAAGGGATACGCATCCCATGACCATGCTCTCGGCGGCGATTCTGGCTATGCAGAGGGAATCGGTTTTCGTCCAGAAATACAACGCCGGCATCAGCAAGATGGACTACTGGGATCCTACCTACGAGGAGGCCCTGGACCTGCTGGCCAAGCTGCCGCAGATCGCGGCCTACATATTCCGCATGAAATATCGCAGCGACACGATCATCCCTCCGGATCCCAACCTCGATATGGGTGGCAACTTCGCCCACATGATGGGGATCGGCAAGCCCTACGATGATGTATCGAGGCTGTATTTCATCCTGCACAGCGATCATGAGAGCGGGAACGTCAGCGCGCATACCGGCCACCTGATCGCCAGCGCGCTGTCCGATATCTACTATTCGCTCTCGGGCATGATCAACGGTCTGGCCGGGCCGCTGCACGGCCTGGCAAACCAGGAAGTGCTGCGCTGGATCCAGGGAGTGATGGACAAGATGGGCGGCAAGGTGCCGACCGACGAAGAGATGAAGAAGTTTGTCTGGGACACGCTGCAGTCCGGCCAGGTTGTTCCCGGCTTCGGCCACGCGGTCCTGCGCAAGACTGACCCGAGATACATGGCCCAGCGCGAGTTCTGCCTGAAACACCTGCCCGACGATCTGATTTTCAAATATGTCGACGTGTTGTTCAGGGTCGTTCCCCCGATCCTTGAGCAGCAGGGGAAGGCCAAGAACCCGTGGCCCAATGTGGATGCACAATCAGGTGTCATTCAGTGGTACTACGGCGTCAAGGAGTACGATTTCTACACCGTGCTGTTCGGTGTAGGCCGGGCAATCGGCGTCGCTGCCAACATCGTCTGGGACCGCGCGCTCGGCTACCCGATCGAGCGGCCCAAGTCGGTCACTACCGCGATGCTGGAGGAGGTCGCCGCGAAGAAATAACCGCGGATCTGGAAGACTGTTGCGCCATTTGTGCGAACTCAGGTGGCGGCAAAAAGGGGGATGTCCTGGACATCCCCCTTTTTTGTCGCCCATGTGTTGAAGGGGCTCGGACAGGCGCGGCTGACAACTCCGTCAGGCGATGGTATCCTTTCATCACAGTCGGGTGGGTGGAGGCAGGCAATGACGAACGGGGGGGCCAGGCTTTGCGCCTTGTTATCGGTCGTGACGTTGAGCGTGTCGGCTCCGGCAGTGGATCGCCACCAGCCGGCACGAACCAATCCGCTTCTATTGAGCTATTTCCGTCAACAGCTCCTTGCACTATACGTGCGTGAAGACGCTTACGGGCGAAGATACCTGGACGTTGATGTCCGGTCTCTGGACAGCAACGCCTACGCTCTTGTCAGGGACTTCTGCATCCGCGTCGACGAGAAACTCGATG
>JAFNAH010000447.1 GCA_017860075.1 Acidobacteriota bacterium
GCTGGATCCTCAAGAACGTCCGGCATTTCGAGCCCGGGGACGATTACTCTTCCATCGAGTGCGACGAGCCCTGCTATGTCATCTCTCCGTCGCAGTTGCGTCTCGGAATCAACCCGGCGGATGCTCCGTACGCCAGGGTCATCTTTGCTCCCGGTTCGTCCGCTCGCGAACCACGCATCCTGCTCTCCAGCCCGTCAGAATCAGGAGCATTTCTCGGCCGCCGGGGATCGCTCCAGGCTGACCATTTGTTCTGCGACCTGCGAGACTTCCAGCCGTACGCCTCGGTGGCGCCATACACCTCTACGATCGACAGGATTGGTGTCTCTTTCACCGGCAGGATGCTCCTGCGGCGAATCGAGGTTTCGGGCACCCTCAGCCTCGCCGACTACGGCCTTCTCGTCCGCGACGCTTTTGCCACCCGGGAACCCTCGACGCCACACTCGATCAACGAGTTGTTCGGCGTCTACATTCTCGGTCACAACCACACGGCCTGGGCCATCGCGCTCTTCATTCTTGTAACGCTTCTCATTCTCTCCTTTGCCGGTGCTCGCCATCCGCGCAAGATTTCAGTTGCGCTCGTGTGCACCGGCCTTTTCCTGTACCTGCCGTGGCTCGCATACTTCTCATCGGAGGTAGCGCGGTCCTTCACACATTCCTCGCTCAGGACCGGGCTGTACGATGAGTATGCATCCCGCTACGGAGAGGAATTCGCCTCCCTGTCGCGCGCTCTGAATGACAGCATTCCTCCCGGCAGCAGAGTCCATTTCATCAGGCGGTCAATCGACGCCTACCCGACCGAGGGTAACCTGGCGGCATTCGTCCACAGCATCCGGTTCGAGCCCTGCGAGTTTGCCGAAGCCGACTACTACTTCGGCTGCAGTTGCCCCGGCATATATGACCGCGCCAGCGGGCGACTGACCGAGCCTCTCACAGGGAAGACCGCAAGAGTCGCTCCAATCTACCGGCAGGATGACTCGTTTCTGTTGAGGGCGCTGAAGTGATCTTCGAGCTCGCGAAGTGCGCCGCATCCCTCGCCGCCATATTCCTGGCGGGCGGGGCTGTTTACTTCATGGTCATCGGCAAGGCTGATCGCCGATGGTCGGAGGCGATTGCGTATGGATGGGGGGCGGGTGTGGTCCTCCTGTATGTGATCGGAGGCCTCCTGGTCAGGATTCCGCCTTTGTTCTTCAAATGGCATCTGTACTGCCTCGGGCTGCTCGTTCTCCTGGCCGTTGCACCGGCAGCATTCTATATACGCGAAAACAGGCTGTCGGGCCTTCGATTCCCTCGTACGAACCTCTCTGCCCGTCGCATCGACCTCCGGGCAGCCGGGATGCTGGCCTGCCTGGCTCTTCACACCCTCCTGCTTGCCTGGATAAGTCTCAATCGCCCTGTTTTCGATTCCGACGCGATCAATCCCCGACGCTGGGTCGGACTGGCGAAGGCTATCTACCGCCTCGGCGGCCTGCCGGCTTCAGTTCGAGTTTGGAATCCCGCCTTCCCATCCCTGGTACCGCTGTGGCCGAACATGTTCACCGCGCGCTGGTATGATTCGATGGCCGGCGTTCCGTGGGTCTGCTTCTATGTCCTGACGCTGCTGATCTCCGGGCAGTTCATTTACCGCGTTACAGGAAGTCTCAAGGCGGGTCTCGCGTACGCCTGCGTTCTCGCTTCCATACCCCTGATGTGGAACCATGTTATCCGGCCCGGATTTTCGGACCTTATCGTCTGCTACTTCATGGCTGCCGTACTGTCGCTGCTGTATTACAGCTATCAATATCGACAGCGTCGGTATTTCCTGTTCTCACTGGTCTTCATGCTCGGCGCCTGCATGTCGAAGCAGGAAGCGGTTGGGTGGATGCTGCTGATCTACGCGGCCTGCGGCCTGCTTTACTGGCACGTGAAGCGGCAGAGGCCCGTCGCTCTTATTCTCGGCATTGAGGGGATTGTCATCACGGCGGGACTGGCAACGCACCTGCTCTTCGCGGATTTCTTCCATGACCTCATAGCCGGTCGATTCCTCTATCTCGGCCTGCTCTTCAGAAATCGCTTCGACCCGGCCGCCTTGCGGCTCCTGGTTGAACGTACGTTCACGTGGGCGACGTTCGGCGTCTACTGGTACCTCGTCCTCGGGATCCTGGTATATATCCTGATCCGGCCCGGCACCACCTTTGTCAGACTTCTCGGAGCGCAGTGCGCTCTGGCTTACTTGCTGATCCTGTATTTCCTCTGCGGGACCGGAAACGTCAGCCACACGATTTCAGGCACGAACGCTTCGAGGCTGCTGCTGCAGTGGGTCCCGCTGGGAGGGGTATTGTACGCCGTGTTTGTCTCGCGAGTGTTGCGGGGCGGCTCCGGGCCCGCCCGGAACGCGAAGCGCTTTGCCCTGAGTGATCCAGGGCAGGGTGAGCACTGATTTCCGAAGAACCGTGCTATGATCGAATGGCTCGAATCGACGGAAGTTACCAGGAGATGAGGCTCCGGAACCTACGATCATGCATCTGACGAGCCCTGCTGACCTGTTCGAGGCTGCCACGACTAGCTATCGGGTGGAGCAGTTGCGCTATTTTCTCATCGGCGGTGAGACTTCCTGGCTGGAAAGCCTGCGTATCATCAACTCCAGGCAGCGAACATGGGCGGAGCGGGAAGTGACTTTCTACGCGCTGGGCGCCAGCCACGCAATGTCGATCCGGCATCGGGACCTGCGTGTTACTGAACTCCTGAGCTGCCGCGACGGATTCAGTAAGGACCAGTCTTTTGCCGAAATGTCGGCCGCCGAGCCGTTCGAAGTGTCTACCGTCATCCGCGACATGCACTACAGCTTTCGCCTGACGCTCCACGACCTGCAGGGAGATGACGTCCTGCTCGGGCCCTACCCGGATGAAGGCCAGATGGCAGTCGCCTATCCCAGACAATCGGTTGGCGGACGTGACCTGAGGTCAGGCAGGAAACACACAGGGTTGATGGCAGGCGGACAAAAGGATTCGGGGTATCAGGCCTTCTGGGAAGACGTCGGCACCGGCTTCCCTTCGCTCAAAGGTGCCGCCTCTACAAGGTACTACTTCGAATGCGAGCGCATCCTGTGCGAACAGTTCCTCCCTTCGATGAAAGACCTCCTGGTTCTGAAGACCGATCTTTGGGACGAGGCAAAGAACAGCGAAATCCTGCTCTGGATGGCCGAAAAGGGAGCCCGCCCTGCGGGGATTGATCTGTCGTTCGAGGTTGTCCGTCAGGCTGAGAGGGTGCTGTCAGCTTTCCGCCCCGTGCTGGCAGTCGCCGATGTTCGATCACTACCCTTCCCTGCCAATTCCTTCGATCTGATCTACTCCATGGGAACAATCGAGCACTTTGAGGATTCCGCGGCCGCGGTCAGGGAGTTCTTTCGTGTGCTGAGGCCTTCGGGCATCGCCATAGTAGGCGTGCCGAACAAGCTCGACCCGTTCATGCGCCCAATGCTGGTGAGCCTCTGGAATGCTTTCGGCGCCTACCCCTATGGGATGGAAAAATCCTTTACCTCGCGCGGACTGAGAAGGTTGCTCGAATCGGCAGGATTTCGCTCGATAGGCCAAAGCGGCATCCTCTTCATGCCGGGATGGCTTCGAGTCATGGACCTGTGGTGTCACGTGCACACACCACAGCTGGCAAGACTCACCGGGTGGCTGGTCTCTCCATTTGCCTGGGCCTACAGGAGCATCCCTTCACTCCGGCGCCATGGTTACCTCATCGCCTGGGCGGTCAGCAAGCCTGCCGGGCCCGCAGGCATAGGTGCGCTCCAGGACAGTCAAGCCGGCGACGCTCCCGGACCCCCCTGACGAGGCTTCCAGCCACACACCCGCAACATCTGCCGGTTCCAGGCTGTGCACTCCCGGGCTGGTTCTCAGGAGCGTCCTTCGGGAGTCTGTGCCCGTGCGTCGTGATGTGCAGATCTTCTTTTCCAGACCGTGCATGACTCGTCCTGTCCGTCGAGTCTCCCGC
>JAFNAH010000448.1 GCA_017860075.1 Acidobacteriota bacterium
GTCGCCGGCCAGCATGACGATCCCGCTGACGGTTTTGGCGGTTCTCTCGACGGTCGGGGGCTTCGTCGGGTTACCTGCCTGGATGGGCCTGGGTGAAAATCGCTTCGGCGAGTTCCTGGAGCCCGCTCTGAAACACACGCGGCTTGCGGAGGCGCACAATCTTCCTCACAGCATGGAACTGGGTTTTGCGGTCATCTCCGTGCTTGCCGCGCTGACGGGAATCTATGTGGCCTACCGGCTTTACGTGCGAAATCCCGGATCGGCTGCCGCGATCGCCCAACGCCTGCGGCTGCTCTACAGGCTCTCGTTCCGGAAGTACTTTGTCGACGAACTCTACGACAGCGCGTTTGTCCGCCCGATCCGGGACGGTTCGAGGGAGATCCTGTGGAAGGGAGTGGATGCGGGTCTGGTCGACGGCTCGGTCAACGGCGTAGGCAGGGCCGTTCGTGGCTGGGGTGCGATCATGAAGCACGTTCAGAACGGCCTCGTCCGGAGCTACGCCACGTGGATCCTTCTCGGCACCGCCGTGCTGCTGTACTACGTGGCGAGGCTGCGCGGTTGAGGTGGAGAGCATGCAAGTGACCAACATCCTGAGCTGGATCACCTACCTGCCCGCGGCCGCGGCGGCCATACTCCTGCTCTTCCCGCGCGAGTCGCTGCGTGCCATGAAGTGGTTCGCCTTCACGAGTTCCGTGATCGTGTTCCTGCTCGCGCTGTATCCGGTCTATCACATGGATCCGGGGATGCCGGGGATGCAGTTCGAGGAATCGGCACCCTGGATCCGGGCAGGCGGGTACGCCGTAAGCCACCACCTGGGAGTCGACGGCATCAGCCTGTTCCTCGTCGCGCTGACGGCCTTCCTGACCCCGCTCGCGCTTCTGGCTTCGTGGAACTCCATCTCCAAAGCCCTCAGGCCGTTCCTCATCTGCATGCTGCTCCTGGAAACCGGCATGGTCGGTGTTTTTTGCGCACTGGACCTGGTCCTCTTCTACGTTTTCTGGGAAGTGATGCTGATCCCGATGTATTTCCTCATCGGGATCTGGGGCGGCGAGCGCCGGGTTTACGCAGCGGTCAAGTTCATCCTGTACACGATGGTCGGGTCGCTGCTCATGCTGGTTGCCATTATCTATCTCTGCCTCGCAAACGGGGGAACGACATTTGACTTGCAGACCATCCACCAGAACCTCGCGTCGGGCGCTCTTCAGCTGACTCACCGCGAGGAGATGTGGCTGTTCCTTGCTTTTCTGCTCGCCTTCGCCATCAAGGTTCCGATGTTCCCCCTGCACACGTGGCTCCCTGATGCGCACGTGGAGGCGCCTACAGCCGGTTCTGTGATTCTGGCGGGTGTGCTCCTTAAGATGGGCACCTACGGCATCCTCCGCTTCTGCCTGCCGCTGTTCCCCACCGCCTCGCTCACGGCCGCGCCCTACCTCATCGTCCTGGGGTTGATCGGGATCGTCTACGGCGCCCTTGTCGCCATGGTGCAGCCCGACCTCAAGAAACTGGTGGCGTACTCCTCCGTGAGCCATATGGGGTTGATCATTGTCGGGATCTTCGCGTTCACGATACAAGGGTTACAGGGCGCGACGATGCAGATGCTCAATCACGGGCTCTCCACCGGCGCGCTGTTCCTGCTGGTCGGGATGATCTACGATCGAAGACACACCCGGATGATTGCGGATTTCGGCGGGCTCGCCCACGGGAGTCCTGCACTGGCCGCGTTCTTCATGATCGTGACTCTCTCATCGATTGGCCTCCCGGGTCTCAACGGGTTTGTCGGCGAGGTGCTGATCCTCGCGGGGACCTTCCTCAGGAACCGCGCCTATGCGGCAATAGCCGCGACAGGGATGATTCTCGGTGCGGTCTACATGCTCTGGATGTATCAGCGGGTCTTTCTGGGCGCGGCCGCCGCTCCTGCCAACAGGGAGATGGGTGACATCAGCCGACGCGAGAAGTGCGTGCTCATCCCCGTGGTCGTCATGATGGTTTGGATGGGTGTGTACCCGGCTCCCTTCCTCAGGCGGATGGAAGCGAGCCTGCACGCCGTTCAGCAGCGGGTGCACGACGCGCGCGGCCCGGAGGGTGGATATCACGTCCGCAACGTCGTTGGACAGCCTGGGACGCAAGGAGCAGGCAGATGATCGCGACATACTTTCCGATTGTGCCGCTCTTGATCCTGGTGGCCGCAGGCATGCTGGTCATGGTGCTGGAGCCTTTCACGGCCCCGGAGCGCAAGGCCCGCCTGGGCCAGATGGCGGTTGTCGCTACTGCCCTCGCTGCCTACAGCCTCGCCTTTCAGTGGAATGCGCCGCCGCGGACACTCTTCCGCGGGATGTTTGTCGTCGACAACTTCAGCGTCTTCTTCCAGTGGCTGTTCCTTGTCATCACCGGCATCTCGGCGCTGGTTTCGATCAGGTTCAACGAACGCGAATCGCTCTCCAGAGGCGAATACTATGCCCTGCTGCTGTTTGCGTGTGCAGGCATGTCGTTGATGGCCGCCAGCGACGACCTCCTGCTGACTTTCCTGGCGCTGGAAATCCTGTCGATTTCGACTTACGTCCTGGCAGGGTTCAAGAGAAACGAGGCCCACTCGAACGAGTCGGCACTGAAGTACTTCCTCCTGGGATCGTTTGCCACGGCCTTCCTGCTTTACGGCATCGCCCTTATCTACGGCAGCTCGGGCAGCACGAACTACCAGTCGATCAGGACCGTCATACACCTCCAGGGGTCGGCGCAGGTCACGGCAGTCGCGGGACTTGTCCTCCTCCTCGTCGGTTTCGGTTTCAAGGCCGCGCTGGTCCCGTTTCATGCCTGGGCGCCGGACGTGTACGAAGGCGCCCCCACGACGGTCACCGCGTTCATGACCGTTGGGCCTAAGGCCGCGGCTTTCGCCGCGCTGGCGAGG
>JAFNAH010000449.1 GCA_017860075.1 Acidobacteriota bacterium
CATGGACAAGTTTCATATTTCAAGAACCCGCATGGAATGGAAAAATGACAAAGAGACGTGACTTCATCAAAACGAGCGTGACCGGGGCAGCCGGATTGGCAATCGGAATGAATGCCAGGTCCTATGCCTCGATCATCGGCGCAAACGACCGCATCATCCTGGCTGTCATCGGCATCCGCAACCAGGGCACCGTGCACATCAACTCTTTCTGCGACCTCAAGAGCAGCAAGAATGTAGTCATCAAGACGGTCTGCGACGCGGATGAACGGCTGTTTCCGCCCGCGGTCGAGATCGTCAGCAAGAAGACGGGCGCCCAGCCCCTGACGGAGTGGGACCTCAAGAAGGTACTGGACGACAAGGAAATTACTGCCGTATCCATCGTCATGCCGAATCACTGGCACGCACTCGCAACGATCTGGGCGTGTCAGGCCGGGAAACATGTCTACGTGGAAAAACCGGTTTCCCACAACGTCTGGGAAGGCCGGAAGATGATCGAAGCGGGGCGCAAGTACGACGTGAGAGTCCAGGTCGGGTTGAATAACCGCTCCTCTCAAAACATCATCGAGGCCATCAAGTTCCTGCACGACGGCGGCATCGGAGAAATCTTCATGGCGCGCGCGCTCTGCTTCAAGGCGCGCGATTCCTACGGAATCGCCAAAGACAGCCTGCCCCCCGCCACCTTCCACTACGACCGCTGGCTGGGACCGGCGCCCTATCGCCCGTACAACGAAAAACGGAGTCACTACAACTGGCACTGGTACTGGGATACCGGAAACGGAGACACCGGGAACACGGGCCCGCACCAGCTCGACCTTGCCCGTTGGGGGATGAATCTCAACGAGCATCCGGTTTCGATTCAGAGCGCGGGCGGACTCTACGGGTTCCGCCAGGAGGAATGCCAGCCCCCGACTCCGGGAAAGATGGTCTACGGCGGAGTGGAGACGTACGGCCGCGACAAGACCTCCCAGGAGACTCCCAACACGCAGACGGCGGCGTTCAAGTACCGGGACGGGAGGATGATCGAGTTCGAGTGCCGGGGCAGATACACCAATCATGAAGGAAGCCGCGGCCAGGAGGTCGGGAATCTCTTCTATGGTTCCGAAGGGTGGCTCGAAATCAGCGGGTCTGCCTGGAGTGCGTTCCGCGGTCGGGAGCGAACGCCCTTCGCCGGGTCGAAGGAACGCACGGAAGGCTGGGACGGCAATCATTGGGCGAATTTCCTCGATGCGGTGCGCTCGGGGAAGAATGATGACCTTCACGCTGACATCAGCGAAGGTTTCTATTCCTCCTCGCTTGCCCTGCTGGCCAACATCTCGTATCGCCTCGGCCGCTCACTGAATTTCATGGGTGAGTACGAGAAGTTCGCCAACGACCCCGAGGCGGACACCATGCTCACGCGAGCATACCGGCGTCCGTATGTAGTGCCTGAGGAAGTGTGAGTTCGCCTGACAGAAGCAAGGGAGGGAATCGTGAACAACCGAAATGGGCTGGTTACACGGCGGGATTTCATGAAGACTGCCGGCGCCGTCGCGGCGCCTCTGATCGTGCCATGTTCCGTGCTGGGGCAACGTGCCGGCGTGGTGGCCCCCAGTGACAAGGTCGCCATCGCCGGTATCGGGATAGGGAGCCGCGGGCTGGCCTCCGTGAATACCGTGCTGCGCTTCGAGGACGCCCGATTCGTTGCCGTCTGCGACCTGAAGAAGGGCCGCCGGGAGCTTGTCAAGAAGCTGGTCGATGAGCGGTACGAGACCGGCGACTGCAGGATGTACTCGTATCACGAGGAAGTGTTGGCCCGCCCGGACATCGATGCCGTCCTTATCGCCACGCCGGAATTCTGGCATGCGCCTCTGTCCGTCCAGGCAGCCTGCGCGGGCAAGGATGTTTTCTGCGAAAAGCCGTGCTCGATGACCATCCAGGAAAGCCGGGCGCTGGCCGACGCTTTCCGGCGAACCGGCCGGATCTACCAGGCCGGTACGCAGCGGCGCAACGGTCCGAATTTCGTATGGGCCGTCGAGGCGGCCCGCACCGGAAAACTCGGCAAGCTCGAAACCGTCCATGCCAACGTAGGCACCTATATCATGTGGCCTCCCGTCCCGAGCAAGGACTGGCTGCCGGCGGAGCCGGAGCCGCCCAGGGAGGAATTCGATTGGGACCGATGGCTCGGACCTTGTCCGTGGCGGCCGTACAACTCGTTCTACGTCTCGGGTGGCGGCGGCTGGACCAACTGGTACGACTTCCATGGCGGCGGCATCCTCGAGTGGGGATCGCACACCGTCGACCTTTGCCAGTGGGCCGCCGATTGCGACGAAACCCAGGCCATCGAGTATGTGCCCAAGGGCGCCAACGGCGCTCCATACCAGGTGCATTGCCTCTATCCCAATGGTGTAAAGCTGGTGATGCGCGATGGAAACAACCTGGGCAAGCGCCTGCCGGATGACGGCTGGTTGGGAATGGGGTCGTGCAGCGTGCGGTTCGAAGGAGACTCAGGTTGGGTGGAGACGGGCGACGGCGGGAAGATCGCAGTCTCCGACGACCTTCGGGGCGACTCCCCCGAACGCCTGAGCGACAGGCTCGTCCTGGACAACCACTGGCGCGATTTCATCTACTGCATCAAGACCAGATCCCAGCCGCGCGCCAATGCCGATCGCGCCTGCAACTCGCACATCACCTGCCACGCGGCGTATATCGCCTTCGAGTTGGGTCGCAAGCTGACCTGGGATCCGGCGAAACAGGAATTCGTCAACGACGCCGAGGCCAACCGCATGCGCTCGCGGGCAGTGCGGAAGCCGTGGGCGATCTAGTCGGCGCCTGAGATGACAGAGGAAACAGGAGATTCGAACCATGCGCAAAATCGAACAGGAAAGTCCGGCCAGGCAGAAGCCTGACGGTGCCGGCAG
>JAFNAH010000450.1 GCA_017860075.1 Acidobacteriota bacterium
TTCGAGAATTTCCTGGCCGGTTTGGAGGACAAGAAGTGATCCCCTCATCTCTGTACGCGTCTTACTCCAGGGCTATTGTCGATGTGGCGCTGGAGACGGCTTCGGAGCCTGCGGTGACGAAGGACCTCATGGTGTACAGGCAGATCTTTCTGGAAGTGCCGGAAGTAGTGGCGGCGCTTCAAAACCCGGCGATCCCGAAATCCGCCAAGGAGAGAGTCCTCTCCGCCCTGATGGAGATGTATCCCGTTGCCGCCACAACGGGCAACTTCATGCGCGTGCTGCTTGATCACAACCGTTTCGCGTATTTCGGCGAGATCGTCGACTGTTACCTCCGGATCCTGGATGAGCGCAACGGGATCGTCCCGGCGCTGGCAACGGTTGCCTCCCCCCTCACGGAAGCGCAGGCGGAAGGTCTCCGCAAGGACATCTCCGGGGCCATAGGTCATGAGGTCAAGCTGGAGGTCCGTCCGGACCCGGGGCTGATAGGAGGGGTTGTACTGCAGCTGGGAAGCACGGTCTACGACGGGTCCGTGCGCAAGCACCTGGAAAACATCAGGCAGCGTTTGATCTCGTGTTGAGGAGTCAGTCCGGCGGGCCGCCTCCCCCTGCGAACGGCATATCGGGCGCGACAGGAGGGAGACCGAAGGGGACGGAAGAAATCATCAAGGAACCGACCTATGCAGATCAGAGCAGATGAAATCAGCAAGATCCTGCGGGATCAGATCAGGGATTACCAAACCGGTGTGATCGTCAGCGAGGTAGGGACGGTCATATCGGTAGGTGACGGCATCGCCCGCATCCATGGCCTGGACAAGTGCATGTACGGCGAGCTCCTGGACTTTCCCCATGATGTCAAGGGCATTGCCCTCAACCTTGAGGAGGACAACGTCGGAGCCGTCCTTTTCGGCGAATTCACGAGGGTGGGAGAGGGGGATGTTGTCGAGCGCACGAAACGCATCATGTCCGTACCCGTGGGCCCGGCCTTGGTCGGGCGGGTGGTCAATGCGCTCGGCGAACCAATTGACGACCGCGGCCCCATCACCGCGACCGAATATATGCCCACCGAGCGGCAGGCTCCCGGCGTGGTGGATCGCCAGCCTGTGAAGGAAGCGCTCCAGACCGGTTTGAAAGCGATCGACGCCATGATCCCGATCGGGCGTGGCCAGCGCGAGTTGATTATCGGCGACCGGCAAACGGGAAAGACGGCAATTGCCGTCGACACGATCATCAACCAGAAGGGCACCGACGTCATCTGCATCTATGTTGCCATCGGGCAGAAGCGGTCAACGGTGGCCCAGGTGGTCAAGACCCTGACCGACTACGAAGCCATGGACAAGGCTATTGTCATTTCCGCGTCGGCTTCGGACCCGGCCACGATGCAGTACATCGCCCCGTACAGCGGCTGTGCGATGGGGGAGTATTTCCGGGATCGCGGGCAACACGCGCTGGTGATCTACGATGATCTCTCCAAGCACGCCGCTGCATACAGGGAGATCTCCCTCCTGCTGCGCCGCCCCCCGGGTCGTGAGGCGTTCCCGGGCGATGTATTCTATCTTCACTCACGATTGCTCGAGAGAGCCGCCAAGCTGAATTCCGAGAACGGCGGAGGGTCTCTGACTGCGCTTCCGATCATCGAGACCCAGGCAGGAGACCTCTCGGCTTACATACCGACCAATGTCATCTCGATCACCGACGGCCAGATCTTCCTCGAGTCGGACCTGTTCCACGCCGGGGTCCGCCCGGCAATCAATGCAGGTGCCTCTGTGAGCCGTGTGGGAGGGAACGCACAAATCAAAGCCATGAGACAGGTCGCCGGAACCCTGCGGCTGGAGCTGGCGCAGTATCGTGAACTGGCTGCTTTTGCCCAGTTCGGCTCAGATCTCGACAAGGCAACGCAGGCGCAGCTAGCCCGGGGGGAGCGGCTGACGGAGATCCTCAAGCAGAATCAATACCAGCCGCTTGACGTGGTGAAGCAGATCATCATCATCTTCGCCGCCACGCAGGGCTTTGTAGATGGCCTGCCCGTGGGCGAGATCCGCTCCTTCGAAATGGAACTGTACAAGTTCATGGATTCGGCGAAGACGCAGCTTCTGCAGAAGATCGCCACGGAAAGAGTCCTGAGCGACTCGCTGCGCTCCGAGCTTCAGTCTGCGCTGAAGGAGTTCAAAGAGAAGTTCATGGTTGAGAGGGCCGGCAGCCATTAGATTGCCGGATTGCCATGGCCACTATTCGCGACATAAGAAGGCGCATCCGAAGCGCCCGAAGCATCCAGCAGATAACCCGCGCGATGAAGTTTGTCTCCGCGGCGCGTCTGCGCAAGGCGCAGGACCGGGTCATCGCTGCCCGCCCCTATGCATCCCAGATTTTCGCGGTGATCCAGAGCCTCGCGGCCCGCGTGGGGGCACAAAGGCATCCGTTGCTCGCGGAGCGTGGCAACAAGCGCATCGAGTTGCTGGTCATAACGGCAGACCGCGGGCTGTGCGGAGCCTACAACACGAACATCCTGCGGCACGCGCTCGAATTCATCGCCAGTCATGAGGGCAGCCGTACGGAGCTCGACATCCTCGGCAAGAAGGCGCGGGACTTTTTCCGGCGCCGTTCCTTAGCGGCGCGCCGCGAGTCCATCGGTCTCCTTGCGAGCCCGAGCTTTGCCGGTGCAACCGCCATTGCCGGCAATCTTGTCGAGGACTTCCTGAAGAACGAGGTCGACCAGGTGTGGGTCGTCTATAACGAGTTCAAGTCGGTCGTCCACCAGCGCGTGATCGTGGAGCAGCTGCTGCCCATACCGAAGCTGGATACGCCAGAGCGCGAGACTGCCGTGGAATATCTGTACGACGAGCCGCCCGAGAAGCTGCTCGACCATGTGCTCCATCGCCACATCGAGGCGCAGGTCTACC
>JAFNAH010000451.1 GCA_017860075.1 Acidobacteriota bacterium
TCACGGTCACCAGTTTTTCACTCCCAGCCAGTCGCACTTTGATCCTGATGCGGTGTCTGCACACGTGGACTATCACGCCCGGGACGGACTGGACCCTCCACCCGGTAAGGAAGGATCGTCCCGGGGAACGGAGCCAGATCACGCGGTCACCGGGTTTCACGAGTTGTCTCCCGGCCGGTCATCCGCCGTCGTCTCGGCCTGTTGTCGCCACTTTTCCCTCAGGCAGGCCAGGTGCTCCGTATTAGCGCGCAGTTCCTCCTCCTCACGAAGCTCGGCTGCGATCTCCTGCAGCTCCCCGGGCATAGGGAACCTCCGTGTCAGACGGAGCACGGCGAGATCGCCGAGCTTCTCCCACTGCGCCGGGCTGAGCTTCCACCGCGACAGGATCCGCAGGTATCTCGCAATCGCCGCCTTCTGCGGCACGTGGTCGTAGCAGGCGGCAAGGTCCATCAGCCATTTCGCGAGCTGCTTTTCGTTCACGACAC
Organism: Acidobacteriota bacterium; assembly: GCA_017860075.1. Classification (GTDB taxonomy): domain Bacteria; phylum Acidobacteriota; class UBA6911; order UBA6911; family UBA6911; genus JACADW01. The sequence goes on from JAFNAH010000451.1 coordinate 486, forward strand.
CTCCCTTTCAGCCTCACCGATAAACTCATCCCATACCGAGCCCCCGGGCAGGTCGGGCCGAATGCTGTCCTCCCATTGCCGGTTGTTGAGCCAGGACGCGGGGTGCGGGATGAACTGCCCGTCGTCTTTGCGCCAGGCGCGGCCCTGCTTTTGCCGATCGATCGCCTCGAGCATGCGGTCCAGCAGCGCCTGATCCGGCTTGAGCTTCAGGAACGCCGCCAGCGCCTTGGGCTTTTTGACCTTCAGCGGATAGCGTTCCCAGAAGATCAGGAACAGGCTGCTTGCGTCCAGCCCCCCTTTGGGGGGTAGGGGGGCATGTTTTGAAGAAGAAGCCGAAGAAGAAGCAGAAGATGAAGGGTTTGGATTCTGTTTGGGCCCGCCTTTGCAGCCACCTTTGGATTGACCTTTAAAGGTCGGGTTTCCGCCTCCCTTTTTCCCCGCTTCACTGCATGCCGACCGCTTCCGTTCGTCCCGGATCATCCGTCTCGAGTAGATCGTGCCGTGTTCAGTCCTGGAGAATACGCCGGAGTCCTCGAGCTCCCGCAACAGCCGGGAAACCTGTTCGGCGGAACAGCCGGTCATGCGAGCGAGCTGTTCGTCCGATACGGGTTTGCCGGTCGAGTGTTGGAGGTAGCCCCTGCGGCCGCTCTCGAAGAGCAGACAGAGCATGTCTATCCAGAGGCCTCGGGCTTCAACCGAGACGGAACGGAGACCTGGATCCTTCATCCAGTCGCCGGGATAGAACTGAAAGGATGGCAGCTTCATGTTTCTTCCCTGTAGAGATTCTCGAATTTCGTGATGCGCTTTCGGAACGTCAGGTGGAACGTGCCGGTCATTCCGTTCCGCTGCTTGCCGATGGTGACCACGGTCGTGCAGTCTCCTGCCCCGCTGTCCTCGTCCATCCCGTCGCGCGAAATGAAAAGAACGAGGTCGCTGTCCTGCTCGATCGCGCCGGATTCCCTCAGATCGCTCAGCTGAGGTTTCCGGTTCCCGGATCGCTTCTCGACCTCGCGGTTCAGCTGCGATACGGCGACGACGGGGATGTCGAGCTCCTTGGCGAGGTTCTTCAGGCCGCGGCTGATTTCGGTCACTTCCTGGGTCCGGTTCTCGTAACGGCGCGACCCGGAGACGAGCTGCAGGTAGTCGACGACGAGGAGATTGAGCCCGTGCTCCAGGGTGAGCCGCTGCGCCTTCGCGCGGACCTGGAGCATCGTAAGGTTCGCCGAGTCGTCGATGTAGATGGGTGCGGCGGAAAGGGAAGATGTCGCCTGGCCGATCTTCGTCCAATCCTCCCTGCTCAGATAGCCGCTCTGGATTCTGTTCGCCTCCACTTCCGCAACGGAGGAAATCATCCGCTTCATGATCTCGGGCTTGGACATTTCCAGGCTGAAGATCCCGACGTGCCTGCCGTCCTCGAGGGCCGCGTGGCAGGCGATGTTGAGGCAGAGCGACGTCTTCCCCAGCCCCGGCCTTGCCGCGACCACGACCAGGTTCTGGTTGTGGAATCCCCCGGTCATGCGGTTCAGGTCCGCGAAGCCCGTGTCGATCCCCGCCACCGGGGCCTTGTGCCTCGCGGCCTCCTCGATCTCCCTGTACGCGGCGCCGGCGAGCTCGCGCGCGGGCTGGAAGCCGCCGCTGATTTCCCGGGACGCGATCCGGAATATGCGGGATTCGGCCTTCTCGAGGATTTCGGACGGGCGTTGCTCTCCTTCAAAGCACCGGCACATCACCTCGTTCGACAGCTGGATCAGCTGCCTCGAGGTCGCCTTCTCGCGGACCGTCCGGGCGTAGTGCCCGACGTTGAGCCCGCGCGGCAATCCGTCGGTGAGGGAAGCCAGGTACGCCGGGCCGCCGGCTGCCTCCTCCTTGTTCCTCCGCCGCAGCTCCTCGCGGAGCGTGAAGATGTCGATCGAGGTTTCCTCCTCGGAGAGGGCGAGCATCGCGCGGAAGATCTCGCGGTGGGATTCCAGGTAGAAGTCGTCGGCCGTCAGGATCTCGGAAGCAGGGAAGATCGCCCTGTCGTCGAGCAGTACCGCCCCGAGCACGGCGCGCTCGGATTCGATGCTGTTCGGGAGGGTCTTTTCGAGGGTGATGTTGCCGCCCGGCATCTTTCAACTCCAGAGCTGCAGTCGCAGGTGAGTCTCCTCCGACAGCCATAAGAATGACTGGTTGAAAGAGATCCCCGGGCGATCACGGCCCGGGGTCACACTTGCGTTTTGCTTGCATCTGGAGGTTGCACAGGTTGGAATAGGGATGAAAAATCGGCAGGAAAGCGTGTAAGTTATTGATTCTATTGAGGTAGATGCGAGCTGGCAGTCAGGAGGTCACGGGTTCGATCCCCGTCAGCTCCACCAATAGAATCAATAACTTGTAAGCACCCACATCTCGGCAAGCACCTCCGGGGTGGCA
>JAFNAH010000050.1 GCA_017860075.1 Acidobacteriota bacterium
CGTACTGAGAGCGACGGCATCGTTTTCATCTGGGATTCGGTGCCGGCCTGGGGCACACAGGCATACAACAGCTTCAGCGTAAAGCTCTTCCGGAACGGCAGCATCGAGTTCCTGTACGGGACGACACTCTCGATCCCCGATGCGATAACCGGCATCTCCCCCGGATCCTTCCTGGGGGGAATCAGCGCCGTAAATTATTCCCAGGATCTACCGACGACAGCCCTCGGCGGCACGATCGCCGAGGTATTCAGCAGCACGTCCTCGGTGTCCGAGACCGGAATCGCGAAGAAGTTCTTCGAAAGCCATCCGGATGTCTTTGATCACCTGACAGTGTTTCTGAACTTCGACTTCGATCTCGGCGACAACGCCTACGCGTACGAGCTCAACGTCAAGAACGAGATCACCGGCATCAACCTGCCCCTCGATGATATCTCCGCGGACTACGGGAGCGACGGCCGGCTCCGCAGCTTCCTCAACATGGGAACGCTTTCCGGCCCGGGACGCTATCCCGCGGATCCGAATCAGAAGTTTCTCGGCACCAACAGCACCATCACGATCATGGGCCAGGAATCCGGGCACCGGTGGCTTGCATTCACGCCGTTCCAGGACGGTTCGGTCCGGTCCTACGCCATCCTGGGCCGCGACGATGATCACTGGAGTTTTTTCTTCGACTCCGATGGGTCGGTCATGGAAGGCAACGACATCGAGGACCGCGGACCGGGACTGGGGATGCAGCAGTACAAGACCGTCGGGGCGACTTACACATTCAGCAGGCTCGATCAGTACATCATGGGGCTTCTTGGAAAGGACGATGTCCCGCCGATGATGCTGGTGGAAGACACCTACGGCACACTCAAGACCGCGACGAGCAATCCTGAAGTCGGCGTGACCTTCGGCGGGAATCGGCGCGACGTCACGATCGACAGCATCATCGCGGCGAACGGTACACGCGCGCCGTCGGTCCATGAGTCTCCCAAGGTGTTCCGCCAGGCGTTCATCCTGGTCTCGAAGCCTGGCCTGCCGGCAACGCAGGAACGGATTGCGAAGGTCCAGCATATTCGCGACGAATGGGTGAAGTTTTTCAACGCGCAGACAGGCGGGCGCGGGTATGTGGTCACAGACCTGCAGGATTCACCCCGGACGACACCGTCGAGGATCCTGATTCCCTACTTCCAGGGCAACAGGGAACGATTCACCGGCGTCGCCGTCGCAAACTGGGGCACTGCGCCCGCAGACATTACGTTCACGGCTTACGGCAACGACGGGGCGCCGCTTGCGGCGCCGTCCAACATCATCAACCCGCGGGTGATCACGATAGCCCCTTCGGCGCAGGTCGCGCTGCTCGCCGAGCAGATCCACGGCATCTCTTTGCAGGACGCGCGGAATGGATGGATCCAGGCGAATTCGACCAGCAGCCAGGTGACCGGTTTCTTCCTTGACGGCGATGTGAGCCAGACTCTGCTCGACGGCGCCGTCGCGTCTGACAACCCGCAGAAGGTGCTCTATTTCACGCGACTGGATTCAGACCCGGGCTTCCGGACTCTCATCGACGTCGTGAATCCGGGTGACTCCAGCGCCCAGCTGACGTTGACTCTCCACGATGACAAGGCGAATGTGATCGAGACCGTTTCGCGCACATTGAACGCGCACGGCCGCCTGGCCGAGGCACTTGCCGCCCTGTTTCCCGGAGTCACACAGATCGGCACCGGCGGCTACGTGAAAGCCACCAGCAACACGGGCCTGGTCGGATACCTGTCGATCGAGGGCGCAGGTTCGGTATCGTCGCTGCCGGGGCAGTCTCCCTCTGCTGCGTCCACGCTCTACTCGGCCCAGTTCGCCTCGGGGCGCGCCGGATCGATCCGCTATTACACCGAACTGAATTTCGTCAACACTTCTACCCAGATGAGGACGCTGGAAGTAACCCTCGTGGGGAACAACGGTGTCCCGGTTTCTACAGCGACGAATCCCTTCAGGCTCACGCTCGATCCCGGGAACCAGTACAGGGCGAGAGGCGAGGCCATTTTTGGCCTGGCGGATGCGGCATTCACGGACAGCCTGGTGGAAGGCTCGCTTGCGATCACCTGCGACGGTGCGGGCGTCGTCGGGGATGTGACGTTCGGAGATCCGGTGACCGGTAAGTTCGTCTCAAGCCTGCCCTACGCCTCCGGCCCGTCAGCCAGCATCGTGCTCTCGCAGGTCGCGCAGGGTCTGGTCGGCGGCACGAAGCCCTACTTCACCGGTGTGGCGGTTTACAATCCCAACCCGGCTGGAGTGACAGTCGCGATAGATGTTTTCTCAGAGCAGGGCAACAAGACCGGCACTGCGACCTTGCGGCTTGCAGGCGGGAACCGGATTTCAAAGACGCTGCCGGAGCTCGTGCCCGCGATTACGAACCAGGCTCGGGGTTACATCAGGCTGACTTCCAGCGGCGGGCCCATTGTGGCTTTTGAACTCTTCGGTGATCAGACGCTCGATTTTCTGGCAGCGGTTCCACCGCAACCGATCAGCCCCTGACCGGGGACGTCAGCCGGTCCGCGGTGATGCCGTTTGAAGACGGAGATGGGCCGGTACTCGGCACAGCCTCACTCGATGTACCCGGTCTGCACCACCTGCATCGTCGCTTCATCCTGGACAAAGATCACGGCGTGGAGCATGCCGGGGTTGACCTTGTAAGGCTTCTCGGAATAACGGAAGTCGCCCCTCTGCGCCGCGTATTCCTTCTCGTTCCTGTCCAGGTAAGCTTTCAGGTCTGTCTCCAGCTCCGCGAGAATCAAGGATTCGGAGAACGTGGCCTTGCCGGCCTTGTGCGAAAGGGAGATGCCGTCAGCCGGACCGAGCATCTTGCGGACTACCATGCGGTGAAAGTGGATCCCGTTGGAGCCTGTATAGTGAACCGTTTCCTCGACCAGTGCGATCCTCAGCCTGAGCTGTCCGGGACTCCGTCCGGGGGCAACGGGCCATGTGACTCCGCCTGAGACACGGACCTTGCCGGCTTCCTTCTTCAGGCTAAGGCTGGAGAAGGTCGCACCCGGCGCCTCGGCCAGCTGCGCCTCGATCGCGGCCTGGAGAACCTTGAAGTTTTCCTCTGCCGTGTTTGTCCTTCGACCTTCAAAGTGCCTGTCGATCCCGTCGATCACGACGCCCGGCGTGCCTGCGACGTTGCAGTGGTACACGCGGAGCTCCGAATCCGGGTTGGCCATCGGATCCGGCCCGGGTATGTTCAGGTGCCACTCGAGCACTGCCACGGTAGCCCTGTCATAGCGGTCGATGATGCCGTCAAATGCCAGGTCGGCAGCAAAGCAGGGCGGGCACTCTGCTCCGGTGAAGAGCTCGGCCAGCACCACCCGGCCGCTGTCCGTCGGCCTCCGCTGGTAGCGCCCCGGATCGAAAAGCCTCGGCCGCGCGAGCATGATGGCGTCCAGCTTATCGTGCAGGCCTGCCAGGCTGCCGTAATGCTTCGCATACAGGCGTTCCAGAGACTCTTTTATCTCCGCGTTCCCGCTGAATGAGGCCGCCTGCAGGTACGCGTTCAGCGCGGCGGCATCGTCATTTCTGGCTTCGTAGATCTTGCCAAGGTAAAGGCTCGCCTCGGTGTTTGGCGCACCACCGCTGATCACAATGGCCATGACCAGGTTTTGCTCCGCGCTGCCGAAGTCCTTCTTCGCATAGAGCGCCTCTCCGAGGGTCGTCAGGTACATCGACCTGGCACGGGGGTCGGTCTTGCCGCCTGCAGATGCGACCGCCTCCCGGGCAAGATCGAGAGCCCTGTCGAGCATTACACCGTTTTGCACCAGCCGCCGGGCCACCGTGTTGCAGGCATCGCTGCGCCGGTTGAGGGTGTACTGCCCCGATGGGGTTGTTTTCGCGGGTACCGACTTCAGGTAAGCCTCTACGAGAGAGCCGATCTTCGCCTCATCGGGGGGCTTGTTTCGAAGGTAGGCATCCAACAGGTTGCGATAGACGTTCTCCCTCATGCTGCCGTTGGGAAAATCCGCCAGGTATTTTTCCTGGGCTGCGATTCGCGCCTGGGGATCAGCGATCAGGTCGATCAATCTGTAGGAAGCCTCATCCTTGAACCGAGAGTCAGGGAAATCGGCAAGGAACCTGGTCAGCGCCGCCAGGCGTTCCTTCGAGTCGCGAGTATTTATCGCCGCCTGGTACTGCGCCGATTCCCTGAGCGGGCTGTTCGGAAATTCCTTAAGGAATCTCTCGAGTGCTGCCAGCCTCTCGTTCCGCGGCGCTCCCATCGCCGCATCGAATGCTTTCTGGTCCTCCGGCGTTTGGTTCTGAGGCACTGCGGCAAGAGCGAGGATCGATGAAAGGACGAACCTCGCCACCATGTTCGTCAGCATATTCTATCCGTATGCGGAATCGATCGCGACAGGGCCCGGTCGACGGGTCGCCCCCGGGAACGCGCGCCGCGTCGATGCTTTCGGGAAAACGGGTATCACCTTCGAGGCTGATAGTAGGGATTGCGTCCGGCGGCATGGTCCGTGGTATCCAGGATCTCGCCCACCTCAGGGATCGTCTCACGGATCGACTTCTCGATGCCCTGCCGCAGTGTCGCGTCCGCTGCTCCGCATCCCTGGCATCCACCGCCCAGCCGGAGATATACGGCGTTCTTCTTGACGTCGATGAGTTCCACCCATCCCCCGTGCATGCCGACTGCGGGGTTGATCTCCCGGTCGAGGAGATGCTGGATTTTCTTCCGGATCTCCTGTTCCGGGGGGAGCGAGCGTGCGTACTCTTCGGTAACGGCGGGCTTGCCGGTGGCAATGTGCTCACGCACCTTGGCGCCGATACGTTTGCCGATGACAGGCCAGGGTTCGAGGCCCGACTTGGTCACAGTGATCATGTTCTCGACGATGAGAATGTTTTCGACCTCCGGAATCTCAAACACCTTGAGCGCCAGCGGAGAAAGAGCGGCCGATTCGCGGCTCCCGAAGTAAGCCGATCCGCCGGGATAGACGCTTCTATCGACGGTGAACCTGCAGGTTGCCGGGTTCGATGTTGGATCCCCTTTGATCGTGATTTCCTGATTATCCACAGAGCTCTCCTTGGCCAGGGCACGTACGCCAGGGAGGAAGGTATCTGACGGTCCGGTGATTGTCAATCGGAGCCGTGCCGCGAACCGGAGCAGGTCGGTGAGCCCCGGAAAATAGCTGCATCGCCGTCGGCCGGGTGGTGTAATCTGCCTGATCATGGACTTACCGGTGATTATCGACGACGATTCACTGAACAGGCTCGCAAGGAGCATCCTGGAGGCCGCCGGGCTATCCCCGGCTCGCGCGGGACTGGTGTCCGATTCTCTGGTCTCGGCCAGCCTGAGGGGTGTCGACTCACACGGTGTACATCTTCTCCCCCACTATGTGAGCCAGATCAGGAAGGGCAATATCGATCCCGCTACCGACGGAAGGGTCATCTCGGAATCCGGCAGCTGCATGCTGTACGATGGCGAACACGGGCTCGGGCAATGTGTATCACAGGCCTGTTGCGGTCACGCCGTGCGCCTGGCGCGCGGGCACGGGACGGGGCTGGTCATCACTCGGAATTCGAACCACTTCGGCGCGGCGGCGTTCTGGGCGCAGCGCATCTCCGCCGAAGGCATGGCAGGAATCGTCATGTGCAACGCCTCGCCTTCAGTCCCCCCCTGGCAGGGCCGCGAGGGCAGGATTGGCACGAACCCGCTTTGCGTTTCCGTGCCCAGTACAGGCTCAGGAGGGTGGCTGCTGGACATGGCGACCACGACGGTGGCCCTGAACAAGATCGTCAAGGCAGCCGCGAACGGGGAGCCTCGGATACCCGCGGGGTGGGCAACGGATTCCGAAGGCGTACCGACAACCGACCCGCAGGTGGCGTTGCGGGGACTTCTCATGCCCCTGGGCGGCTACAAGGGCAGCGGGCTGGGACTGATGATCGAGGTTCTCTGCGCCGTGATGAGCGGCGGCGCGATGAGCACCGAGGTGGGCGGCCTCCACAACCTTGACCGTCCGATGAACACCAGCCAGTCGTTCCTCGCAATCGACGTCGCGCGTTTTGTCCCGCTGCAGGAGTTCCAGTCGCGCATGGAGCGGCTGATAAGGACCATCAAGTCCGCAAAACCCGCGCCCGGCTACCACGAAGTAATGGTGGCCGGCGACCCCGAGTGGCGGTCGGAAGCGAGCCGCCGGGAGAATGGTGTCCCGGTCGACGGGGTTGTGTGGGAGCGCCTGAAGGCATTGGCCCGGGAGTCGGGAGTCGAGGTTCCCGATCCACGGAAGTGATTCCCCGCGAGCGAATCCTCCTGCGTTGGACTTTCAGAGAGAGACTCAATACTATGGCGGCGTTTTCACCTTCTCGAGGAGGCATCCATGGCAGAGCACAAGGCCCGGATCCGGATCTCACGTCCGCTTTGGCACACCCTGATCATCATCCCCTGCACCCTGGTATTGGGCGCGCAACTGCCGCAAACCACCCCGGTAACGATTTCCGCCGGCCCCGACTGGATACCTCTCCAGGTTGAGCTGGACATCGTGCCCGGATCGGCGCTGGATTTCTCGCAGATCGGTTTGCACAAGGGACCCGCAGGCAGTCATGGACGGGTGATCGCGACCCGTGACGGGCAGTTCGCCTTCGAGGACCGGCCGGACTCACCTCAGCGCTTTTATGGTGTGAACCTCTGTGTAGGAGCCCAATACCTCAGCCATCGGGAAGCCGACCGGCTGGCGGAACGGTTGATGCGCCTCGGCTATAACACGGTCCGCCTGCATCACTACGAAAGTCCGCTGGTCGAAGGCCAGCCCGCCACGACGACGTTCAATCCCGAGAGGCTGGATCAGCTTGATTACCTGTTCGCCGCCCTCGCAAAGCGCGGCATCTATATCTCGACCGACCTCTATGTCTCGCGACCGGTGACAAACAAGGAAATAGGAATTGGCAGGCCGGGGACCGTCGGCATGGATCGCTTCAAGATTCTCGTGCCTGTCTACGATGCGGCATATCAGAACTGGAAACAGTTCAGCCGCGCATTGCTGGATCATGTCAACCCCTACACCGGGAAGCGCTATGCGGACGATCCTGCCCTCGCCTGGCTCTCGCTCATCAACGAGGGCAACTTCACGAACTTTTTTTCGGAACTTCGCAACATCGGGCAGTGGAGGAAGGCATGGAACGCCTGGCTGGCAAAGCGCTATTCCGAACGCGCAGCGCTGGCAGCCGCCTGGGGGGGCGAGTTGAAGGAGACTGAGAATCCGTCACGGGGAACGGTCGGATTTCCGGACCGGCTCAACGCCCCCGGCATTCGCGCACGGGATTGCATGGTCTTCCTTGCCGATGCCGACTCGGAGATCGCACGACGGATGATAGGGTTCGTGCGCGAGGGCCTCCGCTGCAGGGCGTTGCTCACCAATACGAACGGGTGGATCAACTACGCTCCGTCACAGCAGGCGCGCACTCTGTATGATTATGTCGATGATCATTTCTACGTCGACCACCCCCAATTCCTGAAACAGAACTGGCAACTTCCAAGCCGGTGCCCCAACTTGAGCCCGGTGGCGCAAGGCGCCGACGGGGGCCGGGATCGTTGCTTCACGCGCCTGTTCGACAAGCCTTTCACGATCTCCGAGTATAACTACGCCGGGCCGGGCAGGTATCGTGGCGTGGGCGGCATTTTGACGGGCGCCATGGGCGCCCTGCAGGGATGGAGCGCCATCTACCGGTTCGCTTACAGTCACGACCGCGCCTCGGAGATGGAACCTGCCCCGATCGACTACTTCGACATGGCCTCAGATCCTCTCGGGCAGGCTTCGGAACGTGC
>JAFNAH010000452.1 GCA_017860075.1 Acidobacteriota bacterium
TTCAGGATCTGGTACATCCACTCGGTTCCCTCGCGGCACTGGGTACACTGCCCGCAGGATTCCTCGGCGTAGAACCTGGTGATCCTGGTTACAGCCCTGACCATGCAGGTGGAATCGTCCATCACGATCACGCCTGCCGAGCCGAGCATGCTGCCGGCCTTCGCGACCGAGTCGAAATCAAGTGAGACGTCCACCTGGTCCGCCGTCAGCACGGGCACCGAAGATCCGCCGGGTACGACGGCTTTCAACGCCCTGCCGTCGCGCGTTCCGCCGCAATGATCGTAAACAAGTTCCCGCAGCGGGATCCCCATGGGAAACTCGTAGACTCCGCGCTTGCGGACGTGCCCGCTGACGCCGAAGAGGCGGGTGCCGGTGTTGCGCTCGACCCCGATCCCTGCATACCACTCGGGGCCGTTCTTGACGATGTGCGGCACGTTCGCCAGCGTCTCGACATTGTTGATGACGGTGGGGCAGCCGTACAGGCCGACTACCGCCGGGAACGGCGGCTTCAGGCGCGGATGGCCCCGTCTTCCCTCGATCGATTCGAGCAGCGCCGTCTCCTCCCCGCAGATGTATGCGCCAGCTCCCCGGTGGACCAGCAGATCCAGATCGTAGCCGGTTCCAAGTATGTTCCTGCCGAGATACCCCTTGGCATAGGCCTCTTCGACTGCTTTGTTCAGGATTCCTGCGCCGTGGAAGAACTCACCCCTGATGAAGATGAAAGCTTGATGGCAATCGAGAGCGTAGGCGGAGATGATGGCCCCTTCGATCAACTGATGCGGATCCTTCTCGATGATCAATCGATCCTTGAAGGTGCCCGGTTCGCTTTCATCCGCGTTTACGCACAGATAAATCGGCAGACCCGAGTTCTTCGGCACGAAGCCCCATTTCATCCCGGTCGGAAAACCGGCGCCACCGCGGCCGCGCAGCCCGGAGCGTTTCACCATGTCCGTGACATCCGCCGGTTTGCATTCCGTGAGGGCCTTTCGCAATGCCTGATATCCGCCGACACCTTCGTAGACTTCAATGGTCTGAAGGCGGGGGACATGCATGTTTTTGGTCAGCACTTTGATCGACATTGAGTGTCCGCTCCCGGTGCTAGGGTAGTCGCTATACTACCACATCATCCCTTTTTTCAGGGTAAGACGCCGAAAATGAAGCTATCCTATAGCGGGTAGTGTGGCCGCAGATGAGCGACGAAATCATCCAGGCATTCGAACGGTGCCAGCGACGGTATCCCACGATCTCCCTCGAGTTTGAGGAGTTCAAGGGCCGGGTCGAACAGATTCTGGCCGGTGCATCCTCGTCCGCGGCCGGTATGTCTCTCGAAAGCATGCATGCCGAGGATCTCTTCCTGGCACTCGCCTGTTCCAAGGGAGACCACATTGCCTGGGAGTATTTTGCGGACACATATCTCCCTGTCGTGAGGCGTTGCGCGGAACAGGCCTGCAGGCACCTTGCCCAGAGCGAAGACCTGGCTCAGGAACTCTTAACGAGGATGCTCGAGGATCGGCGCCGGTTTGCCGGCTACAACGGGCGCGGCTCTCTGGCCGGGTGGCTGCGCGTGGCGGTAAGTCATGCGGCCATCGATCATTTCCGGCGCAACAGGAGGCAGGTGTCGCTCGATGAAATCGAGGAGGCGGGAAATACGGCCGTGCTCGCGTCAGACGGCGCCGGGGCACGGGAACCGGGGGAGCGGCTCGACGCCCGGTGGGGTCCCGTGCTGCTGGCGGTCCTGGCCGAGGAAATCCGGCGCCTGTTGCCCCGTGACAGGTTCCTGTTGAGCCTCTACTACGCACAGAATGTGCCGCTGAAGACTATCGGGCGACAGTTTGGAGTGCACGAAGCTACAGCCTCGAGATGGTTGGACCGGCTCAGACAGGGTCTGCGCAAACGCATCGAACGGGAGATGAAACGGCGCCACGGAATCCGGGGGGCGGAACTGGAGTCGCTCTGGCGCTGGGCATCAGAGGAAACGGATTTTTCGCTCCGGGAGGCGATTTCAGAATGCAAGGAAGTCTGATTCCGTCGTCCTCTAAAGGGGTAGGCCATGCGTGAGGAGAGGTTCATAGACAGCGCGCTCAGGAAGGTACTCGGGCGCCAAACGCCGGGGGCCGCCTCCGCCTGTCCGGATGAGAATCTGCTCGCGGCATACCTGGAGCGCAGCCTTTCCGATCAGGAGGAATCGCGCCTGGAGGATCATGTCTCGCAGTGTGCTTCCTGCCAGGAGCTGCTCGCGCTCTCGATGAAGACCTTTGATGATGAGCCGATGCCGGCACCCGCGCTTGCCGTCTCGCGGGAACGAAGGTCTCTCCTGCGTTTCAGCGTCCCGCTGGCTGCGATCGCCGTGCTGGCGATCGGGGTCGGGGTGGCGACCCTTTTCCTCCTGACCACCGAGTTCAGGAAGCCAGGGCGGACCGAGGTTGCTCAACAGGTGCCTCCGGCAGACGCCCCGGCGGCGAGGCAGATGCAGCGGGCGCAGCCGGAGCCGTCAACTCTCCCGGTCGAGCCCGCGAAGCCCTCGACTCCCGGGCTCCCTCCGGCCCGGGATTCGAGGGCGCGGGACGCCACAGAGCAGATGACCCCGGCCAAGGACAAGGAGGCCCGGGCGAAGGAGCAGCCGGTATCCGCGGGATATGCGCTTCCATCCGAACCGGAAGGGGAACTGTCGAAGGCCGACAGGCTGGCATCAAATGAAGCGACCAACAAGCCGGCCGAATGGAAGGGTGAGAGAGGGACAGGCGCTTCCACGGCGCAAGCTGGTGGAGGTGGAGTTGTCGGCGGAATCCTTCCCCCTCCCAGACCGGTCGAAGAGCCGGCTGCGAGAGAGGCAGCACCGCAGGCAGCCGTGATCACACAGGACTCCGGAGCGGCAAG
>JAFNAH010000453.1 GCA_017860075.1 Acidobacteriota bacterium
CTGTCGATGGCGGTCCTCTGCCTCGGCAGCAACTCGGTCTTTCGTTATTCGATCAACCGCGTGGGATTGGAGTTGCTCTATCTGCCTCTGGTGCCTGAATCGCGGAAGAAGATCAAGCTGTTCATCTACGTGGTTGTCGACCGGTTGGGGCGGGCTGTGGCAGGTGTGATCATACTGGTAATGACCGGCGCAGTAGTCACATTGGGGCTCCGGGGCACGGCCGCAGCCATCATACTGTTCTGCGGCGCCTGCATCGTGGTCTGCGTGCTGCTGCGCGACTCCTATGTCGGGGCATTCCGGCAGAAGCTGGCCCGCCATGAAGTCGATCTTGCTGAGATTCGCAGGTATGTGAACGATCCTGCCTCCGTGCAAATCCTGACAGCTGCGTTGGAGAGTCGACAGGAGCGCCAGGTCCTTTACGCCTTAAGGCTGCTGCAGGCGACCCGTGGAGTCGATTTTGCCGACAAGCTGCTCCCCTTGACTGAGCACACATCACCCCTTATAAGGGCGGAGGCGGCAAGGACCCTGGCAGCCCTCCCCGAGGCTCAATGGGCCGCAGCCGAGAGGATGCTTGGCGATCCATCCGATGCCGTACGCGGCGCGGCCGTTGAGTACATTTGTCTGCGCGCAGCCGTCGCTTCGCCCGAGAGAATCGAGCTGCTGCTCCGGCACGACCAAACTGAGGTGCGAAAGGCAGCGTCTCGCTGCCTGGCCGAAAATCCTGCCATCGCCTTCGAGCCGTCCCCGGAACTGGTCCGGGATTGGATGGGTCGAAAAGAGCCCGGCGCAAACACGGCACGGGCCGCCGCGGCCTACCTGGCATCCCGCCTGCGCGCGCGCGAGGCCGTCCCGCTTCTTCGCTCCTGCCTCGAGGACCCCGACCCGGGGGTTGTCGCCGCGGCCGTGCTGGCAGCCGGGAAGGCGGGCCATCTTGATCTCGCCATCGACATCGCCCATCTGCTTACGACGCGCCGACTGCGCCCCAAGGCCCGGGAAGCTCTGGTTTCGTTCGGCTCCCGTATTGCAGGAATGCTGGGTGACATGCTGGCTGACACCCAGCACGATATCGCACTGCGCCGCGAGATCCCCTGGGTTCTCGGCCGAATTCCCGCTCAGCGGTCCGCCGAAGTACTGGTCGACAGTCTCGGTGAGAAAGACCGGCTGTTGAGGTACGGCGCAGTCAAGGCCCTCAACCGGCTGCATGAGCAGCGGCCCGAATTGCCGATTCCGCGCGAGGCTATCCAGGCACATATCTACGCCGAGGCGAGGGTTTACTACGAGACGCTCTGTATTCACCAGTCGCTCTCCTCGAGCCCTGATGGCAACGCGCGTGAACTCCTGGTGAGAAGCCTCCATGAGCATCTGGACGAATACCTGGAGATCATCTTCCGGCTCCTCGGCTTGCACTACAGCCAGAAGGATATTTACTCGGCATACAGGGCTATGAAGGGAAATAAGACCGATGCGCGTGCCACGGCCATCGAATTTCTCGACAGCATCCTGGACAAGGATCTTAGATCCATCCTGCTCCCCCTGCTCGAGGAGCGTTCGGCCGAGCGGGCGATCCAGAGGGCTTCGAAAGTCTTCGGCCTGGAGATCCCAGAACCCCAGGAAGCGTTACGTCTCTTGCTGCTTCAGGATGATCGGTGGCTCAAGTCCTGTGCCCTCTATGACATAGGGGCAAGACGGCTGTCCGATCTCTCCGATCTGTGCCGCGGTCTTCGCGACACTGGCGATACCCTGGTAAGCCAGACCGCGATCTGGGCAACGGCGCGGTTCTGAACCGGCACTCCGTCCGGGGGGAGCCTCCCTGCAAGTCGTGGCCCGCTCAGGCTGTCACGATTCACAACGGTCAGCAGAATGCTGTGCACGGTTTCCCCGATCGGAATACTCTTATGGGAGTGGACGCGGACGAACGGTCGCTGGTATTGCTTGCGCAGCATGGCGATGCGGCAGCCTTTTCGCGCCTCGTCGAGCGCCATTGGACCTGGCTTGTACGCTTCGCCCGCTCGGTTGTCGGGGAGGCCGAAGCTGAAGACTGTGTTCAGGACGGTTTTGTAGTCGCCTGGACGAAGCTTTCCGGGCTGAGGCAGCCGGACGCGTTCCGTGCGTGGATCCTGCGCACTGTGTCGCGGCTCGCGTTCCGACGGGCACGCTGGAGCGCCCGTCACGTGCCCATCGATGAGGCAGCCGATGCGCAGGATCCGGCATCGGCCATCGGACCGGAGACGGTCGACGTAGAGGCGGTCCTGTCCGTGCTGGCGCCGCGGCAGCGGGCCGTCATGCACCTCACGGTAATCGAAAACATGAGCGACAGCGACATCTCGGCGGCGCTGGGTTTGGCAGCGGCCTCGGTTCGTTCTCATCGGAGGCGGGCGAGGGAGATGCTTCTCCGTGCGCTGAAACCGGTCTCGGCCCCAGGAGTGAGAAGATGAGTCACATCGACAGTCACGATCCGGAAGATCGATTCATCGAGGCCTGGAAACAATGGGCCCGGCGGCCGCCGGCTCGATCGCCCGCCGAAGCAGCCGCAGCGGTGTCCCGCCGCCTGACCGTCCGGCGTGAACGGTCATACTGGTGGGCGCTCGCAGCAGCCGCGGCCCTGACGGTTACGATTGCACTCGCCGTTCACTGGTCCGATCTCGTCAGGCGTGCCGCTCCGCCCGGGGTGACCATCAGCCATCAGGAGACCACGCCGATGGGAAACGGGGAGGTGCTGATATGGCTGGACGAAGAGACACCGCTCTACATGAATTTCCAGCCGCCCGAGAACGGGCAGGTTTTGGAGAACAAGTCATGAACGTATGGATCGGAAGGACGCGCCTCGCAGTCTGGATCGGTAGCGTACTCGTGTCGATCGCCTTCAAGCCGGCCTGGCGTTCGCATCATTGCCACGCTTCTCCGCGCCGACGATCAGACCGCGACCTACCGCATCGTTTTCAGACAGGGTGAGAAGAACCTTGCTGATTCCACCGTGCCCGTGGCGCGCGGCGGTCGAGCCGTCGTGGGCGGGATGGACGGCGCAGCCGCCCCTTACATATTTGTCTTCGTGGAGCCGGACGCTGTCGGGGCAGAAAGCGAACGCAGCGGCCGCGCATCCGAGAGCCTCGGTATTACCGCACCGGTGCTGACCCGGAAAGTAGCTCCGGCCTACCCAGACGAGGCGCGACAGGATAAGGTGACCGGGGTTGTCGTACTCCAACTGCTCATCGGCACGGACGGGAAGGTCCACGAGGTCGAGGTGCTGCAGGATCCTGACCCGCGCCTGACAAAGGCGGCCGTGGAAGCGGTAAAACAGTGGGAATTTGAGCCGGCGCGTGACAAAGAGGGCAAATCCTTGAGCGTGAAATCGTCGGTGACCATCAACTTCGCGTTGAAGTGACAGTGAATCGGCCGCACCGGACGCACCCATGCGCCAAAGATAACCCTGCTTCGATAATGAACTACGACAACAGCCCGTCGGGGTCGGAATCGGTATCGGTATCGTAATCGCAGTCGGCGGTCGTGGCTCAGCCGGTCAAGCGATGCCTTGCCACAAACACCGAAAGCGATCGCGATTGCGACCCCGATTCCGATCCCGATACCGACAGCGGAAGCAGAACCGCCATTTTCATGCACGCGGGTGCGCCCCGTGCGCATGAGATACTGCTTCGTGATTCAGGTCCGCAGGTCCGGTCTGTTGGATCGGACCGGATTCCACATCGGCAAGCCTCACAATAGAGCACATTCTATCGTCGCCGGACGGCCGCGCGCGGGGTCTGACAGACCGCGCCCACTTCCTGTACACGGTTCAGACCCGTCAACGCCTCTATATGGCGAGGGCCTGCACCGGTGAGCGGGCCAAATCGAACGGA